>CALVOY010000001.1 GCA_944350415.1 uncultured Bacilli bacterium
TTGAATGGTTCATCTAATATGAAAACAGTAGGATCTTCCATAAGTACTTGAGCAATCCCTAATTTTTGTTTCATACCTAATGAATATTTTCCATATTTTTTATCCTTATCTTTCGTTAAATGAACAGTTTCTAAAGCATCTAAAATATCTTGATCTGAAATTTTATTTTGAATAGATGCTAATAACTTTAAATTTTTAAAGCCAGATAATTCTGGTAAGAAACAAGGTTTTTCAATTAAACATCTAGTACTCACAGGAAACTTTTTTTCTTTAATATAATTAATCCCATCCTGTAGAATTTCTCCTTCAGTAGGTTCATAAAAACCACATAATAATTTTAGTAAAACACTTTTGCCACTTCCATTACTGCCAACCAAAGAATAGATCTTACCAGATTGAAATTTTAAATTTACATGATTTAAAACAGACACACCCTTAAAGCTTTTTGATACATTTTTTACTTCTATAATCACTTTAACCACGATTCCTTTCAAATATAATTACATACTTATTCTTATATATAATATATAAACTAATTATAATTGGTATGAAAAGCAACAGATAAATCCAAAACCATTGATTCAAGTAGGAATAATTAGGAAAAATCAACGAAATAAATCCAACTGATATTATGCTAAATACAATTCCTACTATTAAATAGCACTGGAATATCAAATAGAAAAGTAAAAATAAAAATTGTATAAAACTAAAATATAAAAGATCCAATAAAAATACAGAAATAAATGTTAAAAAGTCGATATCCATCTTAAAAAACAACTCCGCTGTCAAAAAGAATAAAGCATAAATAGCTAATTTCATAACAAATGTTGACATAAAGATAGAAAAACATTTTAAAAGAATAAATTTTCCTGATTTTATCCTCAAAAAAATATTATCTATACTATTAGAAAAATCATAAGTAAAAATATAAAAAGAAAGAAACAGAAAAAACACTCGATGAAATATATATAAAATAGTGATCAATATATGCTTATTACTCATACTAAGCCCTAAAGAACCATAAAATAAAGTATTTTCATCAAAATCAAATAACTTCAAAAAGAATAGACAAAATAGAAAAACAATAAAGTAACTTATAATGTAGCTTCTCTTTTGCTTCAAAATTTGAAAAAAATTATAATATAACATATAGCCCATTATACTACACACACCTTTAGGTTATCTGAATTAATTATATCAGATATTACTTTTTTGATTAGAAAACAACATCCAAATGTCACTTTTCAGTGATTTTTTACCCTTAACTAAATAAATTTAAAAAAAGAAGCAACTTATTTTACTCCTAATGAAACTACTCATGCTATTTTCTATTCACAAATACTTTCATTAATTTGTTCCAACCCTTGTTTAGTCGTTGCAACAATAGTCAATAAACGATTGTTCTCAAATATAGATTGAATATCTTCTTTATCTCCTTTTCCTAAATAAGCAAATTGAAATTCATAATAGTAGTCTTCTACTATTTCATTCGTAAGATTTTTCTCTACTTTTACTGTAACTACTTCTTCATCTTGAAATGCTCTTAAAGTCAAATATACATACTGTTCATCATTACTATCACTAATATCTAAAACCAAATAGGTTCTAATAAAAGAGCAAATATAAGGATCAGCCTCACAAAAACCACTTTTGTATTCCATATCACTAGGACCAAAATAATAATCTTGATTACCATCTAGGGTGTGGCACTGTAATAAGGAAAGATCTTCATTGTTGATCTTAATACTACCGCCATCCCAATAACTCTGTTCATTTTCATTTCCAATTAAACTAATTACTTCATTCATAGAGATTTGTTTTGCTTCTAATGCTTTATTTAGTTCCAAAGTATGATCTCCATAATCTACTATGATCTCATTCAATCCATATAAGTAATAATTACGATTTTCTAAATCAGTATAATATAGAGTTAATTCCTTATCACCTTGTTCTACTAATAATTGTGTTTTCCTTTCTTTTTGCTCATCTTTAAATTGATCATAAATAAACATGCAAATAAAACTAAGAATAACGAGAATGATAATGCTTCCAAGCATTTGCTTCTTTGTCATAATATTCACCTACCTTAGTTTTATTATAACACATAGCTATCCAAATCAATACTATGCTACCATATCTTTTCTTAATTTCTGTAAAATTTTACTTTCATGTCTAGAAATATTTACTTGATTGGTACCAAGTATTTTGGAAACTTCGGATTGACTCATATCTTGAAAGTACCTTAATTGAATAATATTCTTTTCTTCTTCAGGTAAGTCTTCTAAAGCACTTCTAAGTGTTAAAATATCTTCATCATATCCTTTTTCATAATATGGAACCATATCATATAAACTGACTGCTTTTCCTTCCTCATCTTGATTTAAAACATAATCCGCACTTAATATAAATTCTTTGGCACTGATAGCATCTATTATATTTTTTTCATCTGCTTCTAGATAAACAGCTACTTCTTGAATACTAGGTTCCCTACCTAAAATTTGTCTTAATTCCTCATAACTAGAATCTAGTTTTCTACTCAAACTTAAAATTTCTTTACTAAATTTAACATTTTTATCATTTCTTAAATACTCTAATATTTCTCCTCTAATCCATAAAAAAGCATAAGTAGAAAATTTAGTATTACAATTTGGTTGATAATTATCTACAGCTTTTAATAATCCCATCATTCCAACTTGTTTTAAGTCTTCAAAATTAGAATGATGACTATATCTACTAGCAATTTTACAAACCAGTTTTTCATATTTTAAAATATTGTCCATATTATAATCTCCCTATATTTGAATTAGTTTCAATGCACCTAGCTCATTAGTCGTTTTTTCAATCTGTGAAAAAACATTTCCCATTTCCATATTATTTAGAAATTGATTGTGATAACCACAAACTACTAGTTTCCCATCATGTAAAGTAACATCAAAATATCGATCAATAATTGCTTGAATTCCATTTTCATCAATCAAATCTAAATGTTCCAAATTAATCACAAAATATTTAAGTCCCTTCTCATGAATCATGGAGTCCAAACAATCACTCAGTTTGGTATAAGTATTACAATCTAATACACCTTCTAATCTTACAAACAACATACCACGAACAAATTCTAAATTAATCTCTAGCATTTTCCACCTCTTATTTTTAAGTATATTTAATATAGCCTTTTTTTCTTAGTTTTTATACACTTTCGACAAAGGATTACAAAACTTCCCATCAGTAATATTATCTAAAGAAAAAGAAAAGATACTTCATTATTTAAAAAAAAATAAAAATATGCCTTTCACAGCATATTTCGATGATAAGAATTTTTTAAAATACCAAATCCCCAACCACAATATCTCTTAGATTATCACAAAATAATTTCCAAAAACTTTTTTTCTTTACTTCATCACTAGATACCAATGGATAACTACCTATTTTATTACTACCATCATAAATTTCAATAGTACCAACCTGTTGATTTTTACTAATTGGCAGCTGAACTTCATCTATATTTATTTTTTCTGTATATGACTTTTCAGCATCACTTTTCTTGGAAAGGACCGTAATATCTTTTTCTAATACAACATTAACACTTTTTTTATCTCCTTTGTCAAATTCAATGGTATCGATAACATCTCCTTGCTTTTTTATAACATCAATTTTATATAAATTAAAACCATAGTCTAATAAAGCAGTTGTTTCAGCATTTCTAACCTTACTAACTTCTTCACCAAGCACAATCGCAATTAATCTCATATCGTTTCTTTTTGCAGTAACAGCCATTGTATAGCCAGCATTATCTGTAAATCCTGTCTTTAATCCATCTGCCCCATCATAAAAACGTACTAATTTATTGGTATTAACAAGCCAAAACTTATTGGGAGTATCTACGCGTAAATAATCCTCATAAACAGATGAAAATTCTAAAATTTGTTCATGCTTTAAGAGTTCAATCGCAATCAATGCCATATCATAAGCACTAGAATAGTGATTATCTTCATCAAGCCCAGTAGGATTTACAAAATTAGTATTTTGAAGACCAATCTCTTTTGCTTTCTCATTCATCATCTTAACAAATGCTTCTTCACTACCAGCAATTCGTTCCGCCAATGCAACAGTAGCATCATTAGCAGATGCCATACTAATTCCTTTCATCAAATCTCTTACACTCATCATCTCTCCTGGCTGTAAATAAATTTGCGTCCCTCCATACCCTGCTGCATTACTACTAGTCTTTACTTCTTCTTCCCAAGTCAAATTTCCAGACTCTATTGCCTCTAAAATCAAAATTTGTGCCATCATTTTCGTAAGTGATGCTACCGCTACTTGTTCATCCTTATTCTTCTCAAACAAAATACTACCAGTTGATACTTCCATTAAAACAGCACTTCTAGCATTAGTCGCTAACTCATCCTCCGCATACACAAAGTTCGGAATCAATAATATAGCAATTAAAAAAATAGTTATGATCTTTTTCAAAACATCCACCTCTAATAAAAATTATGTCAAATAGTAGAAAGATATTATCAAATAGTAATATTTTTTTTAAAGAAAAGTAAGATAAAGTAAGATAAAATATAAGGAGAATTCTATGAAAAAAATATTTTGGTATGTATTACTAATTTTTATTGTAGTAGTAACTCTAACATTAGTAGTAATAATCAGTAAAAAAACGGATATAAATCAAAAACAACCTCAAGATGAAAAACAAGAAAAATTAAAATTATTAAATAATATTGATAAGAAAATTGACTATTTTCATTATACTTATTTAGATCGTTATATTGACTACAAACAAAAAAACGCTTCTCTTTCTGATATCGATATTATAACAAGAGTAAATTTAGGTCTTGATCAACCATTTTACCAAAATACAAGACAAAGCAATCAACTAAATAAAACGACCATTTTAGTAAACAAATACATTTATCTACCAGAAGATTATATTCCTAATAATTTAACTACTATTTCTAGTGAATTTTCTTCTTCTACTAGGCAACTAGTATATGAAGCCAAAGAAGCTTTCGAAAAAATGGCTAGTGCAGCCAAAGAACAGGGCTATACTATAAATGTAAGTTCTGCTTATCGTTCCTATGAATATCAAAAAGGTTTATATGATAATTATGTTGAAAAAGATGGTGTCGAACTTGCCGACACCTATTCTGCTAGGCCAGGATTCTCAGAACATCAAACAGGACTGGTTGTAGATATTGATAATGGAACAGTAGATTATAATAATTTTGAAAGTACCGAGGAATTCAAATGGATGCAAGAAAATGCTCAAAACTATGGATTTATTTTAAGATATCCTAAAAATAAAGAATGTATTACTGGTTATAATTATGAATCGTGGCACTACCGTTATGTAGGAAAACAAATTGCGACATTTATAAAAAATAATAACCTAACTTACGATGAGTATTATGCAAGATATATTGACAAATAAAATGATTTTATTTAAGATAATCTAGCAAAGAAAGGATGCTAGTTGAAAAAGTTAGAAGAAATGTCATTAGAAGAACTATTAGAATATGATGCCAATCATTATGTCCTAACAAGAAAAGAATTCTTAAATGTAAAAATATATACTATCACTTCTTCTGTAATGAATTTACCTACGGTTATGGTTCCTGTTTTTATTCATAATTTATTATTCAACCTAAATATATTCAATATATTATCTACAGGACTAATTACTACAAACTCAATCATAGCGATAAATAATATGATTCATTCTATTCAAAATCAATATTTTTCAAAAATCTATGATACCTATAGAAAAAATCTCTCATTAAGAAAAGAATTAATGCGTTTATATAATACATTATTAGAAGATTTAGTGGAAGAAATTAAAAAATCAACCATAGATAAAGACCAACTTACAGTAGCAATTTTAGTTGGCCAATACTTAATTCCTAAAGGAATTGTGACCTACACTAAAAGTTTTCATAGAATATTAACTGTAAAAGAATGGAAAATTATTTCTAGTTATGATTCCAACTTGTCAAATAATCAGGAAAATAGACAAGGAATTTACATCCCAATGGGTTATGGATGCTGCCGACACTATAATTCTTTTATCTCAGATATATTAACCAAAATGAATCTAAAAAACGAAGTACTATCTTGCTTAATTTGTAATTCTGAAGAATTTAATCAAAGAAAAAAAGAAGTTAACTATAATGCTAATCATGTCATAATAGGATATCAAAAAGATAATCGCTATCATCTAATAGATCCATATAATAATTGCTATTCTTTTGTAAAAGAAAAGGATTATTTTTATGATATGGATAAAGATGTCGTTTTAATTCCGGACTTCACAGAAACAGAGTTATGGAATCAAAAAAACTGTATCTATCATCCAGACATCCCATATCAACATTTTGATAAACAAAAAATAATTAAAATTGCCAATAAAATAGAAAACTGTTTATTCCTAGAAAGTGAAAGAAACCATTTTATAGAATTTAAAATGGAACACTTAGAATTACTGAAAAAAATTGCCTATCTAGTACCACTGGAATTAGAACGAACAGCAGAAAAGGAAAAACAAAAACGAAAAGAATATAGACACCACTAATCTATATTCTTTTTATATTTGTCTATATATATTTTTTCTTCTATTCTAGAACATCTAGAAGCCATCTTTAAAACTACAAAATCCAATACCAAAATACCACCAATAATCACCCAAAACATAAGGCCTCCTATAATACTTCTATGCTTTTCTCTTCTTCTTTAGTCATCGTAAATGTGTAATAATCTGTTAAATCTTCTTTAATTGGATTGCTTCCTTCTTTTAAATATAGAGTACATAATACATCTCCAACTTGAACATCATCCCCAATTTTCTTCTTAAGAACAATCCCAACACTAGAATCAATTTTGTCTTCCTTGGTTTTTCTACCTCCACCCAAATCAAGCGAAAGTTTTCCAAAACGATAAGCATCCATATCAATTACATGACCGCTTTTTGTGGAATAAATATCTTGAGTATTTTTACTAACCCTAAGGCCACTTAAATCTCCACCTTGAGCTCTAACAATCTCTAAAAATTTTAAATACGCTTTACCATTTTTAAGACTGTCTTCCACCATATCATTTGCCTGGTTAATATTTTTTCCTAAAGCAAGTTGTACCATTTTACTAGATAAAGCTTTACACAAAGCTACTAGATAATTATTTTCTTCATTACATAAAATTTTAATCACTTCTAGAATCTCTAATGCATTTCCAATCGATGTTCCAAGTGGAATATCCATATAAGTGATCATTGTCTCTACTTCTTTTCCGTAATGATGTCCAATCATTTTCATGATTCTAGAAATTTCTAAGGCATCTTCTTTAGTCTTTAATAAAGCCCCATTTCCTACTTTAACATCAATTACAATTTTATCGGCTCCACTCGCAATTTTCTTACTCATAATACTAGTAGCAATTAAAGGAATCGACCCTACTGTGCCTGTTACATCACGAAGTGCATATACTTTCTTATCCAAAGGCGCTAGATTTTTCGTTTGACTAATAATAGCAGCCCCAACTTCGTTTAACTGATGAATAAATTCTTCTTCTGTCAAATCTACTCGAAACCCAGGAATACTTTCTAGTTTATCAATCGTTCCACCAGTATGCCCTAACCCTCTTCCACTCATTTTAGGAACTTTAATCCCAAGAGAAGCTACAATAGAAGCAACTACTAAAGTCGTTTTATCTCCCACACCACCTGTAGAATGCTTATCAACCGTAATTCCATGAACACCATTTAAATCCAATATTTCTCCACTACGAATAAAAATATCCGTTAGATTCAAAATTTCTTCATCTGTCATACCTTTCAAACAAATAGCCATTAGTAAACTACTCATCTGATAATCAGGAATTTTTCCATTATAATATCCAAGAAAAGCTTCTTCTAACTCTTCTTTTGTCAAAATATTTCCCAATCTTTTCTTATCGATAATATCCACCATAGTCATATTAACGCCCTCTATTCTAAATACATTATACCAAAAAATAGAAAAAATAACTACCTGATATTAACATTTTTACCAAAAGGAGTCTCCCCATCAAAAGTATGACCTTCTAATTCCTCTAGATAATTAGGAATCAAATCATCTTTCGAATAATTTTCTAAAGAAAAAAATCTTCTGAAAACTCTTTCCATATATATTCTCTATTTCTTCAATAAATAAAAATATACATTCTAGATCAGTTTCTCATAGACTATTTTTTCTAACTCGTTGCTCATAAAATAAAACGGAAACATATAAAAACGTACAAGTAGATACTTATACGTTAACGTAACTTCTTTTCGATATAATCCATGGTTCTTTTTGGATCTTCTAATAATCGTTCATATAATTTAATATGCATGCGCAATTCTCTAATAAGTTCAAGCTCATCACGAGCTAAATTAATGGCACAACGGGGTTCATCTTCGGCTACTACAAAATAATCGACACCTAGAAGATAAGTTAATTCCACTTGAAGTGCGTTGGCTAAATCTACTAAAGTATCCAAAGTTGGTGTTCTAGTACCATTTTCATAGCAACAAATACTAACTTTCGTAACGCCAACCTTTTCACCCAATTGCTTTTGAGTAAATCCCATCTCTTTGCGTTTTTCTTTTAATCTCTTTGAAAATAGAATCATATCAACACCCCATAGTCCTTATCATATAGGTTCATTATAGAGAAAACTTGTCGTTTTTTGAGATGAGTTAACTAATTAGAAACTAGTTTTCTTTATTCTTATTCGAAGATAAAAAGGTTACTTTCTCTGCAATAATTTCTAATAAATATTTCTTACTGTCATCTTTTTCAATCTGTCTGCTTTGAATACGACCCTTTACGCCAACAATATCTCCTTTGTCGCAGTATTTAACAGTAGAAGCAGCAACACTATCCCAAAGAATGCAATCAATAAAATCAGTATCATACTCACCATTTACATTTTTAAAACTTCTAGGAACTGCCAAAGTAATAAAACTATATTTCTTAGTATTTTCCGCTTCTCTTAATTCCGGCTTCCTAACAATTCTTCCTACTAAAACCAATTGATTTAGCATAATATCCCTCCTTTCTTAAGTTGGTATCATATAGGAAGAACCACTATAACACAAATCATCAATACACAAAATTAGAAGAGATAAAAACAAGAAAAAAAGAAATTCTAAACAAGAAATTTCTTTTTTCACACACTAATTCGATACCAAAAAATAAGTTTATAAGTTTTTCTATTATTTAAAAAATAAAAAATTCATAAAAAGAAACTTAAGAATTTATTTGAAAGAATACTTCCTCTTACATTTTATCTACGATTTTTTTTAGAGACTCAAAAGGAAGAAGAGCACATTTTCTACGATTGGGCTGCTGATAAATATCATGATAAACATTTAATTCTCCTAAAACAGCATCGTCATATTCCTTTTGATCAATCATATTCTCATAATTTTTTAATATCATCATAATTTCTTCTTTGGTTTTTCCAATTAAATTTTTAATCATAATACTAGTAGCACTAATAGAAATCACACAAGCTTCTCCATCAAATCGAATATCAGAAATCCTACCATCTTCAATCTTGTACATAATATCTAAATTATCAATACAACTTTCATTACTAGTATTTACTTTAATATAACGATCATCTTCTACTAATCCTCTATGAATTGGATGTTCGTAATGTTCTAACATAATTTTACGTTTTAAAATTGGATCCATTTCTATCACTATTCCTTTATAATACAATTTGAAATATATCTTTCGAATTTTTCAATACCGCGATCAATTGATCAATTTCTTCCACAGTATTATAGAAATAAAAACTAATGCGGCAAGTATTTTTCACCAACAAATCTTCTTTTAAGATCTTAGCACAATGATTCCCTGCCCTTACACAAATATGATAATGATTTAAATATACTGCTGTATCTTGACTAAATACTCCATCTATATTAAAAGCAATCAAGCTACCTTCCATTTCCTTATTATAAATCACAAGATTAGGGACTTCTTTGGCTTTTTCTAAAAAGTAGGCTTTTAAATATCGTTCATGCTTAGTAATGTTATCCATCCCAAGATTCATTAAGTAATCAATGGCTGCTCCCATTCCAATTACTCCAGCAATATTAGGAGTACCAGCTTCTAATCTTGAAGGTAAACTTTTGTATTCGACTTCACCTGTAGAAGTAAAAGTTGCATTCATTCCTCCACCAAAACAAGTTGGTTTCATATTCTCTAAGAGCTCTAATCTTCCATATAAAACTCCTACACCAGTAGGTCCTAGCATTTTATGAGCAGAAAAAGCGAGAAAATCAATATTCATTTCTTGCACATCTATTTTTATATGAGGAACACTCTGTGCCCCATCTACTACAAATAAAATACCATGATCTCTACACAATTTACCAATTTCTAAAATAGGTCGAATATCTCCTAATACATTCGTAATATGAGCCAAAGAAATAACTTTCGTTTTATCCGTAATACTATTCTCTACATTTTTTAAAGTAACTAGGTGATTTTCAAGTGGAATATATTTCACCTTAATTCCTATTTCTTTTTCCAGTTCTAACCAAGGTAATATATTAGAAGCATGTTCTGCTTTGGTTATCAAAACTTCATCTCCAGGTTTTAAAAAACACTTCATATATCCAAAAATAATTTTATTCAATGAGTCTGTTGTACCACTTGTAAAAACAACTTCTTTTTCATCCTTACAGTGAATAAAATCTTTTACTTTGGTACGAACTTGCTCATACATCATATCTACTTTTAAACTATTGTCATAATCTCCTCGATGAGCATTAGCTGTATATGTAGTATAATAATCTACTACAGCATCAATTACTTGCTGTGGCTTTAATGTAGTAGCACTATTATCAAAATAAATAAGCTCCTGTTTTAAAATAGGAAAGTCCTCTCTATGCATTCTTACACCTCCTATCAAAATATTATATGAAAACAATTTCTGCAATGAAAATACCATTCTTAAGTTTTAGTATTATCAAAAGGAAAGTAATCATTCAAAACATTCATAATCTCAAATACTATTTTTTCTTCACTGCACATTAATATCTTATTCACAAATAGAATTTTCATTTACTTCATTTACACAATAAAATTTTTCAATGTAGTTCTATTAACATCAGTATATCACAGATAAGTTAAAAACATCTAAGTAATTTTAACATTTCCATAAAAGCACAAAGCGAGTACCAAATTCCATCAAAAAACATCTTACATATAAAATGCAGATGTTTAATAACTACTCAATATTTTTATCATACTCGATATCAGAAACTTCATATTTTCGTTTTTGAGAAATCGTAGACATAATTTTGTTGACAGACCATCCAATAAAAGCTAAAGCAAAAAAGTAAATAACTCCAAAAATGGTAAAGGTTGGAGCAGATTCTGTAAATAGTCCAATCAAACTAGCACCAACTCCCATAGAAGTAACAATCGTTAAATTATTAACAGATTTTTCAGTTACTTGGCTACCTAATCCATCAAACAATTTTTGTGCCGCAGAAACATAATTTTTAGTCATGCTCCACAAATAATTAATATAGTCTAATGTATCTTTTAAAGTTTCATAACGATATCCCGAAATCGCCAAAAATTCTACCAGTTCTGAGTCACTTTTAGCAATTTTTTCTCTAGTAGGTAGATATGTACTCATTTGGTTAATTCTTCCTTCAATTAAGTTAATGGTCTTCGCATACCCTTCTAGTTTACTACTAAATTTCACAATATCTGAACCCTTAACATTAGCTTGTTCTTTGACAGCATCAATTTTTTCCCAAATAATACGGTGAATATTTAAATAACGATGTAACTGTCCTTTAAATTCACGAATAAAAACTTGTTCTTCAATATAGCGTTCAATATTATCTAAAGACTGTTTTTTATTATTTATGAAATAATATTTATCGCCACGAATAACATCATATTTATCATTTACAAATTCAAAATATTTTTGTTTTTCAGTTCTCGATAATAAATCAGCAATTTCATCTTTAGTAACATTGTCACAAACAATGAAATATGGATATACAGTTTCAATGTTTGCAAGTTCTTTAGGAACTGGCGCTCCTAAACTAAACAAATAATTGAATGCTGGCTATAATCTATTTTCATAATAATCGGTTACATGTTCAATATCCGCAAACAAAGTATCCTCACTAACTTGATTATTTTTTAGGGTAATTAAGCCATCTTCAAAAATCCTTACTTTGATATTTAAAGCTGTCGTAAATTCAATATATTCTTCTCCAGCAACACCATAATCAATTTTGCCAATTTCTAGTGCCTTCCTATATTCTGCCAATTTCTCTGGCGATAATTTCAATTGGCTCTTACATTCTCTTAAAAAATCATAAATTTCTGATAATTGTAACATGGTTCGTTGAAACCAACCACCTACATATATACTATTAATTTTCATAAATCTCACCTAACCTACTAACACATAATTTAAGCGATTTCTTTAGAAAAAAAGCCTGCTTCATCTAAATGAAATCCATAATGATGATAACAAGCATGAGCAGCAGTACGAACATTATTAGACCATAATTCCATTTTTTTACATTTCTTATCTAAACAAATTTTAGTAATTTCATCTAACATCTTCGTTGCAATTCCATGTCTTCGATAATCCGGATGAACGCATACATGATTTAATATGGCATAAGTATTCATCTCTTCATATATAGTCGGAATCACGGTGATTTTAGCATGAGCTATTACTTTTCCTTCCGCCATTCCAAATATATAAATTTGATTGGAATCATTTTTCGTTTCTTCAAAAACGCGCTTTGCATATTCCAAACTGGTTTCTTCATTAAAACACAAATTAGAAAGCTCAATAATTTTCTCTACATCATCACTAGTAGCTATTTTAAATATTACTTCCGAGGGTAATACCTTCTATCTTCACAATTTCAATATATCAAGATTGTTTTTAAGACACAAGTATCAGAATAAAAAAATGTCAATATCATTGTCGAATAATGTCAATTAACAAGATTATGCATATAATTATGTAAAAACATCCAATATATAATTGAATATCCGCAGATATTCACAAAGCTATTGAAAATGTGATCAGCATTTTCTTTTTTTTTATGTTAGAATAAAAACAAGGAGATGAAAAAAATGGATTGCTTATTTTGTAAGATTATAGCGGGAAGTATTCCTAGTAAAACCATTTATGAAGATGAAACCGTAAAAGTATTTTTAGATATTAGTCCAAATACAAATGGTCATTGCTTAATAATTCCAAAAAAACATATAGTAACAGTAGAGGAAGTAGATGAAGAACTTGCTAAGCACATTTTAAAAGTAGAAAAAAAGATATACCAAATATTAAAAGATAAATTGAATATAGAAGGACTCACAATCGTTCAAAATAATGACCTAGGTCAAGAGGTAAAACATTACCACATTCATTTGATACCAAGATATTCTGATGACAACTGGAAAATGATTTTCCATCAAGAAAGTTTATTAAATATAGAAGAAATTCACCATAAAATAATGAATTAATATCCAAGTTTTTGGATATTTTCTTTTTATATCTAACACAATACAAAAAACTGTTGTCAAAGTAAATTTAAAACACATACTTTAACAACAGTTATAAATGATTATTTTTACTTACAAGTATATCCTTTATCTTCTAAAGACTTTTTAGTAGCTTCATAACTTCCAGTAAATTCATCTTCATCTAAGGTTTCACTGGTGCCAACAGCAGTTAACTTATGTGAATGCTCTTCCGAAGTAATTGTCACATCATAGCCAACTTCTTCTAAATTTACTTTTTGATCTTCTAATACCTGTTTAAAAAAATCTGATAGGGATGAAGCATCTTCATCATATTCAATCCCAATATTTAGTGTAATATCTTGAGCAATATTTCCTTTAAATGTCATATCCATAGTACTCATCATAGTAGAACCTTCTACTTCCTCTTTTAAAGTGCAGCTTAAATTTTTTTCTGATTCACTACAACCAGTAACCAATAATATTGGTAAAATCAAAACTGCTAATAAATTTTTCTTTTTCATAACTCTCACCTTCCTATTTTTATATTACACAAATCTATAAATTTTGACAACCCCTCAAATCTTTCTTAAGGAGCAAGGACAACACGGAAAGAAATGTGCGCAGCGCTACCAATAGCATAGGAAGAGAATGCAAAAGCACCCGCACTTACACCATCACTCCAACCGCCACTACGGCGAAACCAAGAACTAGAAGAATCTACAAAGTGAGCATAATCCTCATGCCAACTAGATTTATATCTTGTAGTATCTGGATCCAATTGACTTCCAAAGGGACCCATCTCTCCGGTTGCATCGCCTAAGATCCGATTATTATAATTATGAACTGTTGTAGATGTATATTCATCATAATATTTATTCCAACTACTATTGGTAAAGAAATCTGGATAAATACTAGTGATTCCACTACTTCCTCCTACTGTACTAGCACCGGTAGTATATCCCATCACATACTCCCAAGTACCACCACTCATATCATAGATTCCACTTTTATTTCCAGTAGTACTAGCTACATTACTCAAAGAATTTAGATAATTAACAGTATGGGTTCCATCTACCCCTAATACTGTCGATTCAACACGATTTCCATCAATACTCGTTCCATTATTATATCCTAAGGTTGGTTCCTCTGTTCCGGCATATCCAGTAATATAAGCGCTATTATTGTTAACTCTAACACTGGTTTGGGAACCATAGATACTGTGTTGTAAATAAGCTACTGCTCCCCATTCCGTATTCTTCATCATATGAGATTCATCAGATCTTATATAGTTGTAACTTGCACTAAACATATTCCCTAAAGTAAGATCTCTCCAACTATAGACATTCGGTTTAATAATAATCTTACTAGAGTCATTACTATTTACTTGAGCATCAGATGTACTCGTTGCTCCTTCATAGCCTGTTTCAAATTTTCCTACCCAGAATCCATTGCTATCAAAAGCTAAGAATGCTGGATGTGTCATATAATCTCCTACTTGACAACTTCCACTAGAACCTGCTACTCCTGGTGTTGTACATTCTCCAGTATTACTATCACTAGTATTCGTTAAGCCAAATTTAATAGGAATAGTCTGTTCTTTCGCTTCGATACTCGTTAAACTAGAATAATTACCTAAATCCCATAATTGATATGAATACTTTGGTATCCATACAAAATAACTTTCGATATTATCTTCTGGGATTGTTTCTCCATTTTGATAAGTAATGCCTTTATCTTTTAGCACTACAGCATTTGCCCAATTCTTCTTTTCATAGCTATACCATTGACTAGTAGTATCTGCTTTGGTTACGGTTCCATCTTCTACTATTTGAACAGGCACTAAATGATCTGTTAATACCGGATCTGCTCCATTTAAAATAGTTTCACGATACTCAGCTGCATTTTGCTGAGTACCAACTACTCTAATTTGTGTTGCAAAATACTTATTCTGCGCTTCATTCCCAGCCGTATAATCTACCCACATTCTTAATGTATAAGTAATACTCTCCCCTGTATTTAAATATCCTGTTGTAAGAACCCTATCTGTACTAGAATAATCACTAAGATTAGTAGTTTTACTAGTATTAGTAGTATGATTCCATAAATTTAATTTTAAATATTGATTATCTAAACGATCTCCACCATCGCTTAATAAAATATCATCTAAATAAATAGTATAAAAACTATCAATTGTCCCTATATTCGTTAAAGTAAAGGTATAGCCATCCTGTGTAAGTGCAATCTCGTCTTTGGTGGGTACAGTATTTTCCAAAATATATCGATCTTCTGTAGTAGTATCAGTAACAGATAACTCTAAACTACCAACTACCAATTTAAAATTAGTATTTTTAGTAACATTAAATCTAAACAATGCATAACTAGCTGCACATGCCAATATCATCACTATCAATAAGATCACAGTTAACCAAATCCATACTTTCTTTTTCATTGTAACCCACTCCTATTTTATACATTTATTATATATTTTTTTACTCTTGATGACAAGAAAAAAGAGATCAGTCATCTCTTTCTAAATAATCATTTCCTTTATGAGGTTCTTCTCTTAATAAATCATTATAATTCTGCTGTCTTAATACTTCGTAAGTACAAATTGCTACACAATTAGATAAATTTAAAGCCCTTACATTAGCTGTCATTGGAATTCTCATACAATGCTCTAAATCATGCTTTAAAATTTCTTTTGGAATACCTGTCGATTCCTTTCCAAATATTAAATAAATGTCTTTGCTAGCATCTGAATAGTCAAAGCTAGTATGAGGCTTATGACCATATCTAGTAAAATAGTAAAAATCACCCTTGTTCTTACTTTTAAAGTCATCAAAATTCTCATAAACAAAATATTCTAATTTATCAATGTAATTTACCCCACTTCTTTTTAAATGTGCATCATCAATAGAAAAACCAAGTGGTTTGATTAAATGCAATTTACTTCCTGTTGCTACACAAGTTCTCATAATATTACCTGTATTTTGAGGTATCTCTGGTTGATACAAAACAATATTTATCATAAACTAGTAGAAACAACTTGATTACTATCTAAAAACTCTATTGCATCCTCTAATTTTAATTCTTTTCCAGTTTTAACAGTAAGAGTTGCTTTTACCTCTCCTTCTTCAAAAATAACCAAACTTGGATATCCTAATAACTCTGTATTATAAACTTTATTAAACTCATTGATAAAATCTTTTTTATTATTAGACTTCGTAATATTTAGATAAGTAATTGTGTCTTCTAGAGCTCTTTCTTCAATCACTGAATTGAATTCTTTTTCAAAATGACGACAATTTTTATCACTTACCACCCCAATATAAAGAATTGCATTTTCATTCTCACGAATATAATTATATACCTCATCTGAAGTAATTTCACTAAGTAAAGTTTCTTTAATAATCGGAATATTTAATTCATAATTACGACTACTGATATACCAATTTCTTAGTAGAAATGCTACAAATATCGTAATACAAACAACAAATACTAATTTAATGTAATTAGTAACTGGTACTTTTTTTGGACTACTCTTTTTATTTTTCATCGTATCACCAATCCTTATTACCATTTTAACATAATTCATTTATTTAAGAAAGTATAGTTTTATACTTTTTCAAGATATCGTGTACTTGACTACTATTTTCGTCAAAAAATTCAAAACGATATCTTAAAATTGGAACCTGTTTTAGCTTCCTTATATCATTTTCTAAGTCAAGATTTTGATAATAAAAGATATGTGTAAGCTCTTTATCTTGTATCAATGGATATTTTTCTCCATTGCGATCTTTTAATTCATATTTTTTTCCATTATGACAAATATTACATGGCATTTTATCTTGATTGATCAACATCTTTAAAGGACAATACTTCATAATCATAGCTTCTACTTTGCCATAAACCAAGACTTCTAATCCATAGTTTCCAACATGATCCACAATACTTTCTATTTCATTACATGAATTTTCAATGGATAAAGTAATATTAGAAACTCCTAAATTTCTTAAATAAGCAACATGATAAGAATTGGTAACATTCAAATAATAATCACTATTTAATTGGTTATTGGATTGATAATAATAAATAGAGCCCATTTCTCCGATTAATAATTTTTCTTGATTCATGTTAGGAAAAGAAGAAAGTACTCTATCCATTCTGAAATAAATATTTCCACGATCGTTATATTTTTTATATAAATTTTGATTGGTAACATAGATAGTATCGATATTTTCTTCTAAACAAGCCTGTAATTGTTCTTCATTTCTTACCAAAGCTGTAAACTTTAAACCAAAAGAAGAATTTTTCCTATCAAGTAAGAGTTTATCATGCACGACAACATCTTTCTTACTATTCTCTCGGACTTCTATTAACTGTGAAATTGCTTTCCTTCTAATTTCATTTATCTTAGAAATAGGTATAAAGATTCCCTCTTCTATTTCTAAATCACGATTATCTAAAATAAATGGTGTGTCTCCTAATTTAGAAAGCTGTTCTAAAATACGATGACTACTAGTACCATTACCAGTAGCTTTTTCAACGATATTATCTTCTACTATAATAGTATGAAAAAAATCAGTAACTTCTAGTTGAAAAGGCTTACCAAATGAAGCAGTAACTTTCATCGAAATAGGAATCTTTTTTTCAGAATAGTTTTTTAATTCGTCCAAAAGCTTCACATCTACTGTTTTTAAAATAGTACCACAACTTTTAATTCCTATTTTATTATCCATTTCAACTATATCACCATGATTAGCTGAAGAAATCAAATTATCTTTTTTATCATAAATAAAGTTTACCATCATCCCTACTTGCTCTGTTTGAAAACGAATACCATCCCCCTGAGCAAGAGGTTTATCCAAATGAATTTTAATTCTATTAGAGTTTACATCTACTACTTTACCAATAGGAATTCCAATATGATTAGGAGAAGAAATGTTCATGAGTTCTTTCCCTTGTTTATGAAACAAATAACCTTCTGTAAAACCACGATTAAATAATAACATCAACTTTTCTTGTTCTTCTTCTGTTAATAAAACTTTTTCTCCTTTTTCATAATGATCGATAAGCATTCGATATAGTCTTGTAATAAAACCAATCGTAGTAGGGTTTTTCATTCTTCCCTCTATCTTAAAAGAAGTGATATTACTTTCTAATAAATCTTGAATGTGATTGGTAGTATTTAATTCCTTGGGACTAAGTAAATATTTTCCATCTGTCTTTATTTCTTTCCCATCTTCTAAAAGGGTAAATGGAAGTCTACAAATCCCAGCACACTCTCCTCGATTACCACTACGGTTAAGCAACAAACTACTAAACAAACATTGACCTGAATAACATACACACAAAGCACCATGAATAAAAGCCTCTATTTCTAATGTAGTATCTAACTTCTGAATTTCATCTAAGCTCATTTCACGAGCCACTACTACTCTAGTAACACCAAGCTTTTCTAATAATTTAATTTGTTCTATATTGTGGGTATGTGCTTGCGTAGAAACATGGATATCTAAGTTAGGAAGTACTTGTCTTACTAAAGAAATCATACCTATATCTTGCATAATAACAGCATCGACTCCGTTTTGGTGTAAAAAAGTAATATAATCTAAGCAATCTTCCACTTCACTATCAAAAATCACAGTATTTACCGTTACATAAATTTTTACTCCATATAAATGACAGTATTGAATTGCTTTGACCATTTCTTGATCATCAAAATTAGAGGCAAACTTTCTAGCCCCAAAACGTTTACCACCTAAATAAACAGCATCACATCCATTATGAATAGCCTGCTTTAATGTTTCAAAATCACCAGCAGGAGATAAAAGTTCTTTTTTCATAGGTACCACCTCAACTAGTCAAAGTATAACATTGATTGAAAAAAATGCAAGTCTGTAGTGAAACATAAGAAATTTAATAAAAGAAAAAATAGAATGATTTTTCATTCTATTAAGGGGCAAGCACAACTCGGAAAGAAATAAATAGACTCATATCACCAGTATTGGGACTAAATGCGAAAACACCAGCAGGTGTACCATTATTCCAACTACCACCACATGCAAACCAAGGAGCAGAAAAATCCATAAAGTGAGCATAATCTCCATGCCAACTAGATTTATATCTTGTCGCATCCATGTCTAATTGACTTTCAAATGGACCTAGCTCTCCCGTTGCATCTCCCAAGATTCGATTATTATAGTCATGAATACCTGTGGATGAATACTCATCGTAATATTTATCCCAATTACTATTCGTAAAGAAATCAGAGTATAGAGTAGTAATGCCACTATTTCCGCCTATTGTACTAGCACCAGTTGTATATCCCATTGCATACTCCCATGCTCCTCCACTCATATCATAGATTCCGCTTTTATTTCCGGTAGTACTGGCTACATTACTCAAAAGATTTAGATAATTGACGGTATAAGTTCCATCTACTCCTAATGCTGTCGATTCAACCCGATTTCCATCAATACTCGTTCCATTATTTTCTCCCAAAGTTGGTTCCTCTGTTCCGGCATATCCAGTAATATAGGCACTATTATTATTGACTCTAACACTGGTTTGGGAACCATAGGCGCTATGTTGTAAGTAGGCTACTGCTCCCCATTCCGTATTTTTCATCATATGACTCTCATCACTTCTTATATAATTATAACTTGCACTAAACATATTTCCTAAAGTTAGACTTCTCCAACTATAGACATTCGGTTTAATAATAATTTTATTAGAATCATTACTATTTACTTGGGCTTCATCTGGTGTAGTTGCTCCATCATAGCCTGTTTCAAATTTTCCTACCCATAATCCATTACTATCAAAAGCTAAGAATGCTGGATGTGTCATATAATCTCCTACTTGACAACTTCCACTTTCCCCAGCTACTCCTGGTGTTGTACATTCTCCAGTATTACTATCACTAGTATTCGTTAAGCCAAATTTAATAGGAATGGTCTGTTCTTTTGCTTCGATACTCGCTAGGCTATCATAATTACCTAGATCCCATAATTGATATGAATACTTTGGTATCCATACAAAATAACTTTCGATATTATCTTCTGGTATTGTTTCTCCATTTTGATAAGTAATTCCTTCATCTTTTAACACTACAGCATTTGCCCAATTCTTATTTTCATAACTATACCAGGTAGATGCAGTAGAGGCTCTTGTAACAGTACCATCATCAGCGATTTGAACAGGGATCAAATTATTCGTTAATACCGGATCTGCTCCATTTAAAATACTTTCTTGATAAGCTTTATTCACGATTACTGTTCGAATAACACTATTCAAATTTCCATTACTATCTACCACAATATATCGAATAACATAGGTACCCACTGTAGAAGTTTTTACTTCTCCGATTGTAATTACCTGATGGTTATCTGCTACTGTTACTCCTAATTCTTGATAATCATCTCTTTCTCCTAATGTAATAGTAGAATTACCATTTAAAGTAATACTTGGTACATTATCATTACGATTCACAGTTACCACTCTTGTCTTTTTACCAATATTACCACTTTGATCCGTAATGCTATAAGTAACATAATAAATACCATTTTTACTCGTATCCACACTAGAAACAGGACTTAATTTTTCACCATCATAATATTCATAAGATAAACGAACTTGATCGGCAGTAAATATTTCTTGATCATCTTCTACTCTTTCTACACCTAACTCTGTATAAGGTTCATTTGTTTTTAAGTGAATATCCTGATTACCATGACTATCTGTATTTAAATAAATAATAGGAACCGTATCCACTACATATCCATCCTCTACATTTTGAATACTATCTACTACTACTCTAGCCTTAAACATTTTCCCTTGAATATCATTTGGGGCACTCAAATCAATCCATAATTTAATTCCGTAATGATTACTTTGATTAGGGGCAACTACTACATTTTGAATAAAAGCCATACTACTATTTAAATCACTAAGAAGAATAGGAGTAGAATATTCCCCACCATTTACTTGGTAAGAAAGCTTAATATAACGAATATCCACCATATCAGAAAGTGTTTCATCTAATTCTAAGCGAACTTGATACCTTGCTTCTATGTTTCCAGTATTGGTCACTGTAAACTCATGGGACATTTGTTGTAAACCCTCTGCATCAGTCATCGGATATAAGTTTTCGATGCTAATTACATCGGTCTTCTTTATATAATCAACTGCCAAATCCCCTGTATAAATCACAAACTCTTTACCCTTTACAGTAGTTGTAAAAAAAGAGTAACTGACTCCTATGACTAAGAAAAATAGTCCAAGAAAACTTAAGAATATAAACATAATAAAATATCTATTTTGCATACCGTGCCTTTTTACCATGTTTATTTCCTCCTATCTTATCAATAATAGTATAACATATTTTTCCAAAACAAAAAGAAGAAAAATTTCTTCTTTTACTCATTAACAAGCTAGCCATGCACCTAAAATAATAGCAAGTAAGATATAAAGAACAATGATGATAACATAACCACTTCCTGAGGTACCTTGACAACTAGTTGTTGTTTGTCCTTGATTACAAGACATAAGTTACACCTCCTTTTATTAGATCCATGCACCAAGAATAATTACTAATAAAATAAATAATACTAATACAATAGCGGAACTTGATACGTAATTACCCATAATTAAATTCCTCCTTTTTTTGATTACTCATTGTATCATATGGAAAAACTCTAAAAAGGTTCAAGACATTTGTGAAATTTATAGAATTTAATTGTCTTTTAAAAGAAACTTTGTTATGATAATACATGTACTAGGAAGGAGAACAAAATGAAAAAAAAGACAATGAAAATAGTAGGAACATTAGCGATAGTCTTATTATTTACAACCGGTTGTGGAAAAGTTCCAAAACTAGAAAATGGTCAAGATGCAGTAATTACATTAGAAGGAGAAAGTATTTCTGTAGATACTTTATATAACGAAATGAAAAATAAATTTGCACTGAGTGTATTATTAGACTTGATGGATACAGAAATCTTAAATCAGAAATACGAAGATACAGAAGAATCTAAACAAGAGATAGAAGATCAAATCGATTTAATGGTTGCCCAATATGGAGGCGGTAGTGAAGCTACTTTACTACAACAAACTTATGCTGCCTGGGGAATTGATACAATGGATGCATTAAGAGATTATTTGACATTACAATATAAAAGAAATTTAGCAGTAGAAGATTATGTCAAATCTCTTGTCACTGATGAGGAAGTTAATAAATTTTACGAAGAAAAAATCTTCGGAGACATTTCAGCTAGACACATTCTAATTTCACCAGAAGTAGATGATAATGCAACGGATGCTGAAAAAACAGCTGCTGAAGAGGAAGCTTTAAAACTAGCAAATGAAATTATTAGCAAATTAAAAAATGGTGAAGATTTTGCTGAGCTAGCAAAAGAATATTCTGATGATGAAAGCAATGCTTCTGATGGTGGAAAATTAGCAGATTTTGTACATGGAGACATGTTAGAAGAATTTGAAGAAGCTGCCAAAAATCTTGAAGTTGGAACTTATACAACTACGCCGGTAAAAACAACATACGGTTATCATATTATTTACAAAGAAGGTCAAAAAGATAAGCCGGAATTAAAAACTATAAAAGATGACATCATTGAAGAAATCGCTAATAATAAACTAACAGAAGATGCTACTCTTCAAATTACAGCACTAGAAGAATTAAGAAAAGAATATAAGGTTGAAATCCAAGATGATACTTTAAAAAATCAATATGAAACTTATTTAAAAAATGCTAAAGAACAAATTCAAAGTAGTAATTAAAAATGAAAAAAAGTCCTTCGCTTAAAAAAAAGCAGAAGGACTTTTTAAATATTTATGATTCATCATTAAGATTAGAAAAACCTTTTTGATACATTTTTTGTTTTAATTTATATTCTAATTCCTTACCAGAATACTTTTTACTTAATTTCGTATATAACTTTTCATATTCTTTTTGCATAATATCTTCAGTAACCAATTTTTTTCCATTAAGCACTTTGTGAATGAGTATATCAGAATATCCTAATTCTAATAAATAAGACTGAATCTTTCTTTTTAATAACATAGCCCCTTTATTATGATTCTGTTTTATTTTTTTTTCAACAATTTTTTCAATACGCATCTTCTCTAATTCCTCATCAAAAGTAGATAGTGCTAAGGTTATCACTTCATTCGAAATATCGCATTCCTCTAATTGTCTACGAATTCGATTAGGACCATCATTACTCATTAATATTCGGTCGTGAACAAAAGAGGTAGCATAAACCTGATCATCTAAATATCCCTGCTTTTTTAACATAGTTAATACAGAATCTATTACTTGATTTTCATAACCTTTTTTTGACAAATATAAATATAATTCTTTACGACTATGTAGTCTAGTTTTTAAATACCTTAATGCCACTTCATAAACTTCATAAATTTGGTTTTCTTGACATATTTTTTCTAATAAAGCATCATCTATTTTACGATGCAAAAGCAGTTCATATCTTAAAATTAAGTCTTCATGAACCTTAATGTCGATTCCTGTTTCTAAAGACAGGAGATACATTCCATTTTTTTGCTTGGAAAACTTTTTAATTTCCATAAATATCACCACTTTAAAATATTATACAAGAAAAAAAGATTACTTTCTTAATCTTTTTTTAAAATGATTAAATTTTTTTCAATTTCTTCTAATGCTCTACCAAGATTCTTTTTAGATACATATTGGTACTCAGGCATTTGATAATGCCCTGTAGCAGCCATTTGCTTACTCCTCTTACTAATAATATGAACAAGTTCATATTTAGAATCCACAATATTTAAAATTTTATCGATTGATGGATAAATCACCGTATCACCTTCCCTATTTTAATCATAAACCGGAATTATAAAGACTACAAGTAATTTACATAAATTAGACAAAAGTTTACAAAAGAAAAAAAGTCTTTCGACTTTTTATCTAAAATTACAACAAGAACCACATTGGACTTCACTACATACATTTTCTTCACAACATGAGTAAGATGGTTGATAAGTATGTTTAAATACATGATGATTTACTATTCTTGTTCTCATAGGACATACATGTCCTTGCCCTTTTTTGATAGATTTAATTAATTCTTGTAATTATTTTAGAAATAAACGAAAAAAACTTTTCCCAAAATCCAATTTTAATATTTATTTTTCTATTCCAATTTTTTAATAATTCTTCAAGATAAATATCTTGATATTTTTTTACATATACATATTCTGGTTCCAAAACTTCTTCATAATCATCATAATGAATATTTCTTCTTATTTTTCTATTAGTTTTCCAAAAATCATTTGGAATGTTCTCATTGGTAAATTTGGTTAATTCATCATACAATATAGATTCTTGTTCTGGTAATGCATCAAATATAGAATCTATTAAAACCGCTTTTAATTTTATAAAAAAGTACTCTGAATTAAAGATTGGATATCCATTAGAAGTTTTAATTTCAGTTTTCTCAATCATTTTTTCAAAATAAATAATTGCTTTTAAGCATCCATAATATTGCATTATTATCATTTTATCACTATTAGAAAGATTAGATTCATCAAATAATTTATTTGTTGAATATGATGTCATTTTTAATTCTTTATCTTCTAATTTTTTTGCCCATTCTTTAATTTTATCACCAATTATTTCATCCATAAATTTTTCGTAGTTATAACCAAGCCATTCAAATATTCTTTTTAACCATGTTCTACAATTATAAACTAATCGATATTGAAATTCTCTATATTCTTGTGTTTTTCTATCATTATTCCAATTTCTATAATTTATATCATATAATTCTCCATTAGAATAGCAAATTACACAATCATAGGTATAAACATCAAATTCAATTCCCATCTCAGTTATTTTTTTATCTAAAGTTTTAGAATGGCTTTTCATAGATACTTTTAAATTATTTTTTCTTAACTTCTTTAAAAATTGTTCGTCTTCTTTTAAAATCTTTTCACCGTCACTAAATTTAGATTGCATTAAATCAAATATAAATATAGACGAAATATATTCAATAAAATCACCAAGGTATCCTTTTGAATAACTAACATCCATTTTGTTGTATATTTCTAAAAACATTGAAGTAAATAAGGCATCATTAAAATATTCTTTTAGACCATTCAAATTTACATCATCCATTTAATACCACCTCTTGATGTATTATTATACCATACCTTTAATTGAAATTATTAAAACATACTTTAATATCTATTGTTTTATCTTCAAATATTTCAATTCTATCAATTAAATTAATTATTAACTCTCTACTAGGTTCTTTCATAGATAAAAATTTATTTATGTATTCATTAATCATTTTATTTTTAAATTCTTCATTAATATTGTCGTTAATATCATTATTTAACTCATTGTATCTTTTTTGCTTAATATTTAATTCATTTTCTATTTTTACTTTTATTCTTTCAAATTGTTCTTCAGTTATTTTTTTATTTAACTTGTCAATATAAATAATATCTAAATTATCATTTATTTGTTTAATATCTTTAGTTAGTGTTTCTAACTCTTTTTTATTATTTAATTTGTTATTTCCAGCTAGATTATTTAATAACTTATTTTTAATTTTGTCCTTATTAATATAACTTAAACACATATTAGTTAAAGAACTAAGAATTACTTTCTCTAATTCATCATAATTATTTGAATGAGTTGTACAAAGTTTTTGTTTCATATAAGTTCGATAATAATTACAAACAGTATAACATCTATTATCTTTTTTTCTCCTTGATTGTATGGAAATTCTATGTCCACAATCACCACAATATAATAATCCATCTAATAAATGATTTTCTTTTTTTTCGTTTCTTCCTACATTTTTAGGTATTCTTTTTTGCACTTCATAAAAGGTATCTTTATCAATAATTGGTTCATGGGTATTTTCTACAATTATATAGTCTTTAGGATTATTTTTAATAACCTTTTTAACTTTATAGTTAACTTTACTTCTTCTATTTTGTACCATATCACCAATATACATCCTATTGGTTAAAATATCTCTTATTGTTTTAGAATGCCACTGTCCATACTTTAAATTATAATTACTTTTCCATTCAAAACTATAATATTGTGCTGGTGTTTTTATCCCTTCATTAGTTAACTCTCTCGCTATTTTAAAAAATGATAATCCTTCTAAACACATATCAAATATTCTTTTTATAACTAATGCTTGCTCTTCATTTATTACCAGATGATTTTTATCATTCAGATCCTGATCATATCCAAATGGAGTTCTACCACCAACAAACTTACCTTCTTTTTGTTTTGCTCTTAAACTTGATTTTATT
>CALVOY010000002.1 GCA_944350415.1 uncultured Bacilli bacterium
TATTGGTACAATAATAATGAAGAAAAGATCCAAGAATACAAACATCTAATTATGTTAGATTTGGAAAGTAAAGGATTAAAAGATTTGTCCAAGGGAGATGATTTTGTGAGTGAGTTTGAAGATAAAATTACGAAGTTAAATGAAGAGGAAACATTTCAAAGTGCAATGACCTATGAAGAAGATCAAAAGAAGATTTTAAATACTGAGAAGAAGATTTCTTTTGAAGAAGGAATGGCTCAGGGCATAGAACAAGGCATTACTCAAGGTGAAATCCAAAAGCAAACAGAAATTGCCAAAAATTTATCTGCTTTGGGAATTGAAAAAGAAAAAATTGTACAAGCAACTGGCCTAACACTAGAACAACTAGAAGAATTAAAATAAAAAAGATTTATCAAAATCATTTGTTTGTTTTGATAAATCTTTTCTTATACAGATTTACTTTTATTCTTCTTCAATAAATCCATTTGCTTTAAATTTAGAAATAATTTTATCTACTGGAACACTGCCATTAATTCTAGAAGCTACGGTTTTTTCTACACCATCGTGATAAAATATCACAGTAGGAGTACCACTAATACCAGTATCTTTATATAGCTGATCATATTCCTCTTCTGATAAATGATCGGTATTGATATATTTGACTTCTATTTGGTAATCTTCCGCAACTTGACTGATTTTTGGTTCGAAACTAATACAAGCACTACAATTCGTTCTCATAATCTCCAAAATAAATGTTTCTTTATTTTCGATTAATTCTTGATATTCTTTATAGTTGATTTCTTTCATATAGCTTTTTCCACATCCTGTAAATATAAAAAGACATAATAAGATTACAACTAATTTTAAATATTTCTTCATATTTTCACCTCATACTAATTTAGTATAACACAAAAATATATTTCATGAATAGGTTATTTTTTTTGTTTCTTTTGTCTTCAACTCATGCTATAATAAATCTAGAATAAAATAGGGAGGTAGTATTATGATTCTTAGAAAACCTTATGCGCTTTTAATTAAATATTTTCAAAAAATTAATATTTTATTACTACTTCTTGTTGGATTTGTTTTTTATCAAAATTTACAGATCCATCAGTTTGTAAAGGATTATTTAGAAACCAGTATTTATAATCCAACGCTGGATTCTATTAATAATTATGCTAATATTTATGTCTATTTGGCTTTTATAGTAATTATGGTTATTTCTGTAATTCTTATTTATTTGCTTCATTACAAGGACAAGCCATATGCTAGTTATATTTATATATTGGTTGCTAACTTTATTACTTTTGCTTTCTTTTTATATACCGATAATTATTTTACTTATCAGGTTATAGAAGGATATAACTTAGTAGCCATCAAGGTAGTAAAGGATTTATTATTTATTTCCACTCTTCCTTATTATCCGATGATATTTATTTTACTAATCCGATCTATTGGAATTGATTTAAAGAGTTTTGGTTTTCAAGAAGATAAAGAGTTTGTAGAAATTAACGAAGCAGATCGAGAAGAAGTAGAAGTACAAGTTGGTTTTGATAAAGATCGCTTTTTGCGAAAGATAAAGTATTATTTCCGTCATTTTAAATATTTCTTTTTGGAACATAAAATCTCATTATTAATTGTTTTTGTGATTGTGCTTATGTTGTTTGGATTTAACTTTTATCGTTACTTTTATGTAGAGAATAAGATTTATAGTATGAATGAAGTCTTCCAATCTAATAATTATCGAATTAAAGTAGAACATACATATTTAACAGATAAAGATTTCTCTGGGAATGTTGTTTCAGAAGAAGGTACTTATTTTATTTTGGTAGATTTAAAAATTGAAAATCTTCTTTCTGATGTTAGAAATTTTGATATAGAGAAAATGTTATTATTCGTAGACGATGATTACTATGTTCCAACTACTAGATTTAATTCTTATTTTACAGATATGGGAAATTTATTTACCAATAAAAGTTTAGGAGCTCATGAAACGACATCTTATTTATTAGTTTATGAAGTTCCAAAACCAAGAGATGGGGCAAATTTCTTATTAAAATATCAAGATTTAAGTAGTCGTGATAGTAAGTTGATCCGTGTTCGAATGAAAATTCAAGATATTAGTACTTTTAAAGAAAGAGGAAGTGCTAATTTATCAGAAGATTTTACCATTCCTATTAATCTATCTGAAAAGGTCTCTTTTCGTTTTTCTAGCTATGAAATTTCAGATAGTGTTAACTATACTTATCAACAATGTAGTCCTAATTCTTGTCCTATTTACCAAGGAACAGTAAATGCTGGAAATGGTAAAAAGATTTTGTATATAAAAGGATCATTTGGAGAAAGCACAAAGCAAGAGTTTTTAAATTTTGTCTTAAAATACGGTAAAATTAGATATCGAGTGAATGGAGAATATCAATTATCAGAAATTCAATATGCTGTTAACAGAACTTATCGAGGTAATTATTTATATTTTATAGTTCCAGAAGAAATAGTTAATGCAGATAGTATAGATTTTGTTTTCACAATTCGTACATACCAATATTTTTATAAATTGAAAGGAGAATAGGTATGGAATTTCTTAAAAAAAATAAAAAAGTGCTTATTATAGGTGTTCTGGGTATCATCTTACTTGTTATAGGATTACTATCGTGGGAGTTTTATTTTTCCAAGTATAAAATTTTTCATGAGTATGAAAAACAATTTACAGAAGCTGTAGAGCGTTATTATAATATGAACAAACAGTATTTGCCTGGAAAGCAAGAAACAAGAGAGATGACATTGCAGGATTTATATGATGGCAATCATATTGGAGATCTTTATGTTCCTAAGACTAAAACATTATGTGACTCTAATAGTTGGGTTAGAGTATATCAAAATGAGAAAGGGGAATATGAGTATACTACTTATTTGAAATGTGGAAAATTTGAGTCTGATGTCGATCATATCGGGCCAGAAATAACTTTAAATGGCGAAACAGAAATGATCATTTCTTTAGGAAGTGAATATCAAGAACCTGGTGTTAGCAAAGTATATGATCAGGTGGATGGTGATTTAAATATAGAGGATGTCCTTGTGGATTCTAGCAATGTAAATACTAGTAAAATTGGTACTTATTCAGTAACTTATACCATTCGGGATAAAGCTTATAATAAGACAGTTGTAACTAGAAAAGTAACGGTTGCTCGTAATTTAACTGAGGTTGTGCAGCAAGAAACAGATGAGACTAATTATTATAAAGGAACAGATCCTAATAACTACCTATTATTTTCTGGTATGTTGTGGAGGATTGTTGGGGTAGATTCTGAAGGTAATGTTAAAATTGTGACTCAAAACAATATTGCTAATTTAAGTTATGGAAAAGAAGGAGAAATGTTTGATGATAGCAATATCAAAACTTGGTTAAATGATTATTTCTATTCTTATATTCATGATACTTCATATGTCAAAGAAGATAGTGTTTGGTGTGTAGATTCTATTGATAATGCAGCTAGTGCTTCTTCTAATTGTACTAGTTTTAGTCAACCTTCTCCTGTAGGTTTGTTAACTTTATATGATTATAATGCTACAAGACAGGGTAATGATACTTATTTAAATTCGATTACGGAATATTGGCTAATGAATCGTAAAGATAGTAGATTTGCATATATTCATCTTATGTTTCAAGATGGTACAGTAACTACTAATGAGAGCACTTCTTTGTCAGGAGTAAGACCTGCTTTGGTATTAAAAAATAATTTGTATATCTTATCAGGAAATGGTTCACTACAAAATCCTTATCGTTTAGATGACTATCAGCCTGGTAAAGAAAATGACTTATTAAATACGAGATTAATTGGTGAACATGTTTCTTACTTTGGAATGAGTTTTAGAATTGCTGATATCGATGATGATGGTTATGTAAAATTAATATCTACAGGGTATTTGCAAAATAATACTACGAATAATTATATTTATTCTAGTTATGATAATGAAAATAATATTAGAAAGTTTAATCCAGAAGAAGAAGGTAATATTGGTTATCGATTAAATCATGAACATTTAGACTATATGGATGATAGTTTGATGGTAGTGCATGAGTACACTCTTCCTACTTATGATTCTAATAAAAAATATTCTGAGTTTGAAACTAGTACTTTTAAATCTAAAGTTAGTATTCCAGCTTCCTATGAAATGTTTTCTGCTACCAATGAACAAATGACAGGGCAAGCTAATTATTGGTTACTAGATTATATAGATGGAAATCAAGCTTTTATGATTAATAGTGCTAACGGGAAAACCTTTACCATTAATTCTAATAGTTTATATGTATCAAATGGTTTTAAAATTGTCTTTTATGTTGATAAAAATGTTAAAATTAAGAGTGGAAATGGAACTAGTGTAAATCCTTATGTCATCAAATAGGGAGCTTCTAGTTTCTTTTTATAAAAAAGATAGGAATCTATATATTTTTATGTTATACTTATATATATAATAGGGCAGGTGAAATATGAAGTCGTTTAAATTTCAAAAAAAGAAATTACTAATAGGGATTTCTATTTTGATTATTTTTCTTATTTTATTGATTACATTATTGATATTTTCAAAGAAGGAAGAATATTATCAGCCAGATTCTAGAATTTACTTGGCTGAAAATTATACTATTGAAGATGCTAAAACAGTAGGTTGGATTCAAGTACAAGGTACTAATATAGATTATCCAGTTATCAAAGAAACTCAAGATGCGTATACCAGTGGTATTGATTATTTATGGCAACCTAATGTTTATAAAACGGGGGAAAATCGTGAAGTGATTTATGGTCATAATATTTTAAATGTATCCAATCAGCCTATTATTAATGGTGAGGGTCATACTAGATTTGAGCCACTTATGGGATTTGTATATGAAGATTTCGCAAAAGAAAATTTATATATTCAATATACCTACAATGGGGAAGATCATTTATATAAGATTTATGCAATTTCTTTTGTCTCTACTAGTGATGAGCAGGGATATAGTATAGCAGATGAAACAGGAATAGAGCGTTATATCAGACAGGCGAAAGAAGAAAGTATTTACGATTATGATGTGGATGTAGATAGTAGTGATCATATTATTTCCTTAATTACATGTACTAGATATTTTGGATTGTATGGAAAAACGCAATTTCGTATAGATGCTAGAGAGGTTAGAAAAAATGAAAATATTGAAAAATATCCCGTTTACACTAATGAAAATTATGATATAATGAAATAAGATAGGAGGATCTGTTGTGAAGCGAAAGAAGAAGTTTGAAATATTTTCCTTTTTGTGTGGAATATTATTATTGATGCCGATTTTAGTCGATGCTAGATCATCTTTGAATGATGAAATTTGTATTAATTCTGATAGTGGTTCTAATTTCTATACGGTTACTAGAAAAGGAAAGAATGTTGTACCATTTTATATTACAGATGATGATATTAAAGGAACTGATCAATATCCTGAAAAATGTTTTTGTAGTACTGTTGGGGATGCCTGTTTAGTAGAAAATAGTAACAGGAAACAATGTGCTCCTGCATATCAGTTTGAGGTTCAATCACAAGGGCAATCTTGTAAAATTCAGAGTAGTACCGAAGATAGTTATGAATTTTTTCTTTGTCCAGATCAAAATAGTGCTAATGTAGTTTCCGATATGCAAAAGGGCATGAGTGTAAATGAATATATATCTTCTACTAATCAATATAAAGTTAAATTTGATGTCCCTGCTAAATTCAGAGGAAAAGTGTATGCACAGCTTATTCGAAAGACAGTACGAAATGGAGTATCTGTATTTGACATTGATAGTCAAGATGGACTTCCTAATTCTCCTAGTAGTATCGTTAGAACTTATAGTCCTAGTGAAGTAGAGAATGGAATTTATTTTACTCCTGGAACAGAATTTTACTTTATCTTTTATTTATCAGATAGTGGAGATGCTTGTAACAATTCGCGTTTAGGATATATTATGGGAGCTGTACCATCTAATGTACCAAACCCTATGTATAATGATCCTATTTGTACCAACTTTCGTAGTCAATACGCTAGTGGTTCTGTAGAGCGAATTATGGTGTCTGATTGTGATAGCGAAAAAATTCAATATCATGAGTTATCTACTATACGTAATAAAATTTTAAGTAAAATTGAAGAAGTAGAGCGAATTCACTCTCAAATAAGTAATACTGTTAGTCCTACCAATAATTTTACTTGTTTGTTTGAAAATAATAGTACGACTATTAATACACAGTCTGGTTTCAGTACAAAAGTTGACTTTTTGGAAGTAGCTGGTGCTGGAACTTATTGGAAAGCGTTATGTACGGAAACGATTTCTATTGAGTATGATGATCCGCAAGCGACTAAAGCAGGTGGTGGATTTGGTTATAATGCCAAAGTTGTGATTAATAGAACTTGTACGCCTGTTAAAATTGCAGAACCTAAATATTTACCTACTTGTCGATATAGCGTAGAATGTTGGGGTGGTCCTGCTAACCACACTGGTGAATCTGGGGCAGGTCCAAATGAAGATTTCGATCAGTGTATTAATACTTGTGATGGTGGAACTTATACTCAAGATTGTATCCATTCATGTTATAATAAAATTTATGGAAAGTCTTTGACTTATTCTGCTAATCATATCAAACTTACCACTTCTACTTTTTTAGATTCTGGTAAGGAAACTTATAGTATAGCTAGACTATCCACTAATAAAGGAAACCCGAATTTAATCGGTACTACAGGTGGTGGAATTACCAATTTACCAATTAGTAGTGGCTGCGTTATTTCAGGAAATAATATTGATAATGGTTGTGGAACTACTTGTGGTGATAATGCTTGGTGTAGAACAGAACATGGTGTTACATTCACATATTTAAATGGCTGTAATGCGAATGGAGAAACAGAAGGAACTAAATGTTATGAAGTTTATACCAACTGGCCTTGTGATGATGGTAATAATTATAAAAGGGATATTCTAGAGAGTGAAGCAGAATACAATGCTGTAGTAGCGGCTATTCAAGAATTTAGCAGTACAGCTATTGAAAACGAAGAGTATCAAATGATTATTGAAGAAGAATATAATAAACAAACGAATGGAACTTATTCTAACAGAACTACAACATTTAGTAATAAAAATGGTGATCATAGTATAGCGGTTAATACTTCTAGTGAGAATCTTGGTAGTACATTCCAATCTAATACTAATATTGCAGATCCTACTGTAGGAAATTTAGATAATGCATTTATTAGAGAACATGTTCAAAAAGATATCTATAGTTATCAATTATCTAGAACAATTGAGGTTGGGGTAGGAGCTGCTTATGTATCTAAAATAGATGGTAATGATATTGTTTATAATGATAAAACAACACCTACGGATCCAGAGCTAGATAATAATCCAAAATATTTTTCAGCACAAAATAAATATTTTACTAGATTTGATACTAAATTAGTGAATAACTATTTAAATTGGCCTTATTATAATAATGCAGTTACTAGTGATTCTACAGATGCTTATACGAAGAACATTCATGTTAGATTTTATAATATTGGTAGTTGGAATCAATGGGGAACTAGTGGCAATGGCGTAAATGTTGATTGCTTGTATGGTGTTGCGCCAGGAATTGTTAATACTGGTTGTACCCCAGGAGATGATGATTGTCCTTACTTAGAAGATGAGGGTACTGGTATTCGTTATATTTTTAGACCAATTAATTTAGGGGATATGTTCCCAAATAACCGTGATCCTAGGTTTAATTGGACAGGTACTGTGAATAAATCTACGAATACTTCTAGTGGAGCTGCTCTTACAGCAGATGAATCTTTATATAATGATGCAGTTGATCCAGAGACTTTAATAGAATTTATTCAGGCTAAGAATGAATCTATCTATGATGTTACTACTGATTCTTCTGAGGTTGATTATGAGTTTGTCTTAACTACAGAAAATATTCGTAATATTCGTAAATATAATAAAAATGTTAAAGATTATAATGGTGATGGTGAGAAAAACTATTTAGACTATAATATGAGCTGTTATACGAATGCTAGAGGTCAAGAAATTTGTACAAGTAGATTTTTAGATAATATCAATGGTAATTCTGGTGATGAATCTTATGATGAATTCGTTACATATAGTGTAAGTGGTTATGGCATTGATGCCAGAAAGTCTATTGCTGGATGTAACAATGCAATCAATGGTACATCATGTTATACCATTAGCAGATAGGAGGTATGTATGAGTAAGGGAATGACTTTAGTAGGAATCATTATTCTAGGTGTTTTAACTTTAGCAGTAGTAAATATTGTTCAGAACTATCAAACAGGTAATGAACTGGATTACTATCTGTTGGAAGAAACCACGGAGGCTGCTATGTTAGATGCTGTAGATACTTCCTATTACCGTTTAAGTGGCATACTTAGAATGGACAGAGAAAAGTTTTTAGAAAGTTTTGTAAGAAGATTTGCTGAGAATGTAAATCGAGATCGTAATTATAAGATTAGAATTTTAGACTTGAATGAAACTCCACCTAAGGTAAGTGTTCAGGTAGGTTCTAGTACAGTTGCAACTTTTGCTGGAGAAGATTTCGATATTGTGAATAAAATTGATGCTATCCTAGAAACTAAATATGACGAGGATCGACTTTTAGAAGAGGTCACAGAATAGAAAGGGGAATGAAAAATGAAAGGAAATATATCAATTACCATCAAGAAATTCTTTACGAATAAAAATACTGTTACAGTAGTGGGAGTGCTTCTTGCTGTAGTAGTGTTATATGTTGGATACAATTATCGTATTAAGTCAGCGATTAATCCAATTTCTGTACCATATGCAACTCAATCTATTCCAGCTAGAACTAAAATTACTAGTGATATGATTGGTAGTGTTGAGGTACCTCCTGCAATGTTAAAGGGAGATGTGATTACTGAAGTTTCCAGAATTGTTGGGCAATATACAAATATTAATACCATTATTCCAGAGGGAAGTTTGTTTTATGGAGACAGCGTAGTTTCGCAAAGTGATTTGCCTGATTCTATTATTTATGAGTATCCAGAAGGATATGTTTTGGTTAACATGAGTGTTACTACTGCTACTACTTATGGTAATAAAATTTATCCAGGAAATTATATGGATATTTACTTGAAAGCAGTTAATAAGATCGATGAAGAAAATATTACTAGTGATACACAAGATAAAATTATGGTTGGAAAATTGCTTGAAAATGTAAAAGTAATTGATGTAGTGGATTCTAATGGAGATAGTGTATTTGAAAATCCAGAGGATATTAAAACACCAGCACAAATTATCTTCGCTGTACCAGAGGAATATCATATCTTATTACGTAAGGCTATGTATTTACGTACTTATGAAGTGACATTGATTCCAGTACCAACTGCAGAATCTACGAAAGAAAATCCAGGTGAAGTAGCAATCGCTAGTGAGGATCTAAGAGATTTTATCAATCGAGTTACTGTATGGACAGATGACGATTCTACTACAGTTCAATAATCATTTATAAAAAAAGAATAAAAGGAATAATAGGAGGGGCCTTGTGAAAGATAATATGTTTGAACAACTTGATTTTGGTGCTTTTAAGGAATATATTGATAATGATGATATTACGGATATTTCTTATACCAATAATGGGCAAATATGGCTTCGTTCTTTGGAAAAAGGATCTTATCGAGTTGAAAATCCTAATATTAATAATGCAACTGTCGAAAAGTTAGCTTTTCAGTGTTCTAATGTTATGGGAACTACTTTCAATAATGCCAGTCCCTTCTTAGATGCTGAAAGTCCAGAGCTTCGTATGAACTTTGTACATGAATCTATCGCTACCAATGGAATTGCGTTGGTTATTCGTAAGACACCAGCGAAAATTCGTTTAAAAGAAGAAAATTTATTAAATGAAGATTATGTTACCAAAGATATTCATGATTTTCTTATTAAGTGTGTATTAGGACACTGTAATATTATAGTATGTGGAGAAACAGGTAGTGGTAAAACAGAGTTCGTTAAATACTTGGCTAGTCATACAAAGGAAAATGAAAAAATTATTACCATAGAAGATACATTGGAACTTCATTTGGATAAAATTTATCCGCATCGTGATATTGTAGCTATGAAAACCAATAATATTGCATCTTATTCTGATGTTTTGGTTACTTGTATGAGACAAAATCCGAAATGGATTTTACTTTCCGAAGTTCGTAGTGCTGAAGCTGTTAGTGCAGTGCGTAATTCTATTTCATCAGGACATAATATATTATCTACCATTCACTCAGATAAAGCTAGCGCAGTGCCACATAGAATGTATTCATTAATGGAAACAGATTTAGATGTAGATCAATTTTTAAATACTATTTATCGTTATGTTCAATTGGCTGTTCATATTAAAGCTTATTATAGTCCTAAGTATGGAAAATTTCATCGTGAGATTGATGAAATTACAGAGTTTTATATTGATGAGGAAACGAATAAACCAGTATATAATATTTTATATCAGAAAACTATGACTGGCAAAATAGTGAAAAAACAGCCTAGTAAGCATTTGCAGGATTATCTATTAGGACAAAATATTGATATTGGAAATACTACTTTTTCGGATAACACTTCTTCTGATAACACTTCTTCTGATAACACGGTTGCAGAGGAGAATGGTGATAAAGAGGAATTTGACTTAGATAAAATTATTGAAGAAAATAAAGTTGAAGAAACTCCTAACCTTTCAACTGATTCTTTTTCAAATCTTACTGCTACAACGGTTGATTCTGAAGCTCCTTCTGCTATTTCGAATGAAGTGCCAAAAGCTGTGAATTATGTAAATTCAGAAATACCTGCTTCTGTGACTATTCCTGCAGTAGAACCAATATCTAATGTTACAGATACCGATCGTTCTGTTGTAGAACCGATGATACCATCTGTAACGGAATCCTCTGCGATGGAGTCAACAGCACCAACAGTGCCAGAGTCTTCCGTGATAGAACCAGTAGTATCATCGGTGGTAGAACCAATTATACCGTCGGTGTCAATACCTCCATTTTCTACAGGATCTTTAGAGAATAATCAAGAACAATCCAACTCATAAAGGGGTGAAAAGTTATGGAATTAATTATTATATTAATTATCACTTTATTTGTGATTATTTATAGACAATATCGTGGACAAAATGTTTATAAATTTATCACAGAACAAGCAGGGGTCATTTATGATAAATTTGCTCCATACTCATTTAAAGTGGTTAGAGAAAAGACAAAAGAACTAGGTCAAGAATATACACCAAGGCAATATGCCATCCAAGTAGTTGTTTTTACATTATTTGCCGGTGTGATTTCTTATCTTTATTTCTATAATTTATTTGTTTCTATTATTTATATTATAATTGCTAACGCTTGTATTCCATACTTAGCATTCCTAAGATGTAAGAGAGTTTATAGTGAGTTTATTTTTGAACAGATTCAAGTCTATACTACCAATACTATTATGGAATTTGCTACTACCCAAAGTTTTGTAAAGTCTTTGGAAGGAGTAGTAGCAAGTGGTGTGTTGGAAGAACCTATTCTATCCGATGTGAATATGATGATTTCCCTTGCTTATCAAAATGGTTCTATAGATGAATCCGTTGAATTTATGAGTGCTAAGTATCCATATTATATTGTTAAAAATATGCACCAATTGTTTTTACAAATTACTAAGGAAGGGGCTAAGGACTCAGGAGAATCCTTAGAAAATATGCAATTAGATATCGATATGCTGATAGAAAGTGTTTATCGAGATCGAATTGATCGTGCCAATTTCCATAAGTCATTCTTAAAATATGGTGTTATGCTTTACTTAATGGTAATGTTAGTGCAGTATTTATTAGGAAGAGAAACCTATATTGCGATATTAGATAATCCATTTATGCTTTTAATATTGCATGCTATTTTGTTAGTAAACAGTTATTTTCTTCTAAAAGGAGAAAAATATTATAACGAGAATGTAGGTGCTGAGTAATGGAAGTAATTATTTGTGGAGCCTTAATTTTAGGAGTTTTGCTTTATAATAAAACAGTAGATGGCAAAAAATTTATTCAAGATAATCAGGCTGTTTTTCAAATGTTAAAAGAAAGTGACTATGATTTTTTAGTAGCTGCCAAATATGGAGAAAGCGTTGATCCTAATGTTTTATTTAATAAAAGAATTAAAATGGCTTTTATCGTAATTGTAGTATTTTTATTTATGTTTTTGACAGAACTTAGTGCCATTAATATTGTGTTATCTATTTTTGTTGGTTATTTGGTTTTTAAATCCAATTATACTTCTTTGAAAAAATATTATAAAAAGCATTTGCATGATATCGATATTATGCTTCCTTATTATTTAAAAGGATTGGAAATTTTAATTCAACATTATACAGTGCCAGTAGCGCTTGCCAAATCCATTGAAGATGCGCCAGATATTTTTAAACCAGGACTTCGAGAAATGATTGCTAAAATAGATGCTGGTGATTCTAGTATTGACCCTTATATGGAGTTTGCTAATGATTATCCAGTTAGAGATTCTATGCGAATGATGAGACTTCTTTACCGTTTAGGATTAGGTAAGCAAGAAGATAAACAGGAAAGATTATTGATGTTTTCGAGAACTGTATCTAATCTTCAAGCAAAAGCTAGAGAGCAAAAGTATAAAGAAAGATTAAATCACATGGAAAGCCAAACTATGGTTATGCTAGTAGCTACCGGTGGTGGAGTTATGGTACTTATTTTAATTTCTATGGTTTATATGTTTGCTAATATTTAAAAAGTTGAAATTAATTTTATTAAATAATAATATGATTTGAATATTTAAAATTCACTTACAGATTTTAAATATTCTTTTTCTTTTATGTTTGATTTTATCATTTTGTTCATTTTACAATCTTTTATCTTTCTGTTATGTTGTGTTTGTATTTTGTGCAAACTACAAGATCAATCGAGGGAGTAGATTTATGATAAAAGAAAAAAATAAATTAGAAGAAATAAATATGTTGAATGATGCTATGTTTAAAGCGTTATTTCGTAGTATGGAAGCAAGAGATATGGTAGCGTCATTTTTAAGTAGTATTACCGGAATAGAGAAAGAAATATTAAAGAATGCAGATTATCAAGGAGGAGAACTTCCTAAGAAAAAAATAAAAGAAAAAGGCAAAACATCGGATATTATTGTAAAAATAGAAGATAATCATAGAATTATTTTAGAAATGAATCAATATAGGGGAGATAAGATATTTGAAAAAAATATGAGTTATGCATTTTCAATAGCCTCAGAAACAGTATTAGCAGGAACTAAAAAATATCCAGCAGTCATATTGATTCATATTGATAATTTTAATGCTTTTGAAACCAAAGAGGGAATATTAAATTTCAAGATAAGAGATGAATATGGTCATATTGAAACGGATCAATATCATTCTATACATTTAGTTCTTGAAAATATAGTTAACAATGAGTATAATATAGACAAAGAAGTAAGAAAGATAGCTATTTTTCTCAAGAAGAAAAACCTAAAAGAAATGGAAGAAGAATTTAAAGGAGATGAGAAGTATATGGCAGCAATCAGAAAAGTAGAAGATTTATCTACTGATCCCAACTTTGTAGGATATTATGATATAGAGGAAGCTAGAAAACAAGATTTGGAAGATATGAAAGCAACAGGATTTAGAATAGGTCATGAAGAGGGGAAAAAGCAAGGAATTGAGCAAGGCCAAAAGAACAAACAAATGGAAATTGCTAAAAATTTACTCAAATTTGGTATGAAAATAGAGGATATTTCTAAAGCCACAGGATTATCTATAGATGAAATAAAAAAACTAGATTAATAATCGTAAAACAAATTATGTTGATCAAAATAGTTTGCTTTTTTGTTTGTAATAGATACTATTTAATGTCAAGTTTATTTGTAAATACAAAAAAATCAGAATAATTATATATTTAAAAACTGTTTTTTGATATAATCTATTGTAAAGTATAAAGGATGTATTAATGATGAAGAAAAAAAATATTTTGATTTATGTACTTTTTTTTGTTTCTCTGGTAATCATATCTTGCATTTCTGAAGCAGAATTAGACGGTATATGGGGATATGGATTTAGTTATAATATTGCTAGTGGGTTAATCCCTTATCGTGATTTTAATATGGTAGTCGGTCCATTTTATAGTCTCTTTTTTGCTTTGTTTATTCAGTTATTTGGTAACTATTTTATCTTTTTTACGATTCAAAATAGTCTTTTATATGCTTTGATATTATTATTTGTGTATCAGAAAATTGGGAAAAAGTCTATTTTCATATTATTATTACTAGGAACTTGCTTAACTACCTTTGGTTATAATACTTTTTGTGCTTTTTTAGTGATTGCTATTTTATTGTTGCAAGATAGTAATTTAAAATATAAGCAAATTTTTATAGGTATTATCATTGGTATTATTATTATGACTAAGCATAATATTGGTTTTTGTTTGGCACTAGTTTATCTATTTGCCAATCGAAAACAGTTACAGTATTGTTTTAGTTTATTGATTCCTATTGTTCCTATTTTTATTTACTTAATAGTAAATCAGGCTTTTATTTCTTATATTGATTTCTGTTTTTTAGGTTTAGGAAACTTCTTAGATAACTTTTATCCAGATGTTTTTTCGATTCCGATTATGATTTTTATTTTTTACTTCCTAATTACAAGCTATAAGAAAACAAAAGATATTAAAGTATTATATTTACTTGCTTTTCAAGTTATATTATTTCCGATTATAGATCAAGGACATATTTTACCAGCTTTGATTCCGGTTGCTTACTATCTTTTTCTGGGAGAAAATCAAAAAATACAATTTTATTTACAGTACTTTACGATTATTGGATTTGTTGTAAGTGTAATTCTAGTACCTATTTTGGATACTACGATATCGCTTAAAAATAATTTTTTATTATTTCAGAGAGTAGAAAAAGATTTAAATTTTTACTTAGAAAACTATTCTAGTTATTTAGAAGAGAATCAAGATAAGAAGGTATATCTGTTTTTAGATAATGCTTATCTTATAAAAATATATAGAAATGAAAATCCTACTTTTTATGATTTAATTAATAATGGTAATTTAGGTAGTAATGAAGAAAAATATATTCATTGGATAGATGAAGATTGTAAAGATAAAGAATGTTTATTTATATTGGATACTGGTTATTTTGAACAGCAGGAAATTGGGATACAAAGATCTGAGTTGTTTAAAAACTATGTTATGGATCGCTATTTCTATTTAGAAACTTTACCGTCAGGTGATCGTGTCTATAGTAACAATATTACAGAATAAGATATTAAAATAAGAGTTATTGACATAAAAACATTCAAGAAGATAAAAAAAAGTATAGTAATTCATTTAAAATATGTTATAATAAGAATAGATAATAAAGGAGGGAAAAAAATGAAAGAGGCAACAGGAGAATTAAATATGACAGTTGTGACAATTATTGCTATTGGAGCTATTATTGCATTTTTCTGGTTTATGTGGCCACAAATCAGAAGCACTATTACAAATCAATGGAATAACATTAGCAATGATGAAGGTCATGCAGATTAATAGATAAAAGAGTGGTGATAGTGTGAGAGATGCTATAAGTGGTGCAATGACACTACAGATTATTGTAATTTTTATGATTATTATTAATTGCTACTTAGCTTTTAGTGTTAATTACACTAAAGCTTTTCGAGTGAAAAATGAAATACGTAGTATCATTGAAAAAAATGAGGGGCTTACTTGTTCGGCAGTATCTCAGATTAATGATTTGATGCTAAAAAACAATTATAAGATGAACCCTAAATTTGAAGATTGGTGCAATAATAATGGGTATACAGTAGCGAGATTAGATGCAGGAAGTTTTTGTTATAAATATCAAAAAGTAGATGTTACAGGAACTTCAGATGATAACTCGCTATATAAAGGTGCTTATTATACAGTAGCAACTTTTGTAAATGTAGATTTACCACTTGTTAATAATTTACTACCGTTTGCTGGGAACTTATTTTTAGTAAAAGGAGAAACTGCACTGATTTATTCATCAGGGGCAGTTAGTGGGCTTCCAAGTGGTTGTTCCTATTAAAGAATAGAATAGGGTGAAATTATGAATGTAATTATATCAAACGAACGACAAGCGGAATTATCCAACTTAAATATTGAAATTATTAAGTCTATTCATGGTGTTTTCGAAGTGGATGAATTGATTCAGATGTTTTCCAACTTCTTTTTTGGAAGAATGATTCTAGATTTAACAGCTTTAAAAAATTATCAGGATGTTCGTAATCTTCAAAAGTTATCTATGTCTTTAGATGTAGAAAAGATTATTGTATTACTTCCTGATACACCGGAATGTTTGGCACCTAGATTCTTATCTAGATTGATTTCAATGGGAATTTATAATTTTACGACTAATTTAGATGGCGTAAATTATCTGCTTACCAATCCTAACACTTATCGCGATGTAGCACATCTACATCAAATAGATGATGTTTCTGGAACGACAACAACCACTACTACAGAAGGTGGTAATACAGTCATTAATAATATTATTTCTACGGGTACTTATATTCTAGGAATTAGAAATATTACAGAACATTCTGGAGCTACGATGTTAACTTATATGTTAAAAAAAGAATTAAACAATATGGGTAAAAGTGTTTTAGCTATCGAGGTGGATAAACGAGATTTTGTATATTTCAATGATAAAGAAATGCTATCCGTAGATAATAATAACTTGGCAAATGAATTATTAAAACATAAGGATGTTGAGGTCATTTTAATTGACTTAAATAAAGATGGTAATATGGAAGTATGTAACGAAGTGTTATATTTGATAGAGCCTTCTACTATTAAGTTAAATAAATTAATGAGAAGAGATCGCAAGATATTCGAAAAATTAGCAGGAAGAAAAGTAGTATTGGCTCAAAGCATTTTATCTGATAGTGATGTCAAAGAGTTTGAGTATGAAGCCAATATTAAAACTTTCTTCACCATGCCGCCTTTGGATGAAAGAGAAAATAATTCACAAGTATTGCAAAACTTATTAAATAAATTAGGTATTATTAATTATTAATGGTATGTAAAAAAATGTCAATAATCTTAATTTTATTGACTAAATAGGCAGTTTATTATATGATTGTGTTATAAATGAGGGAGGAAGTTTATGTTAGATTTAGTACAAATTATGGCTTGCGATGAAAATTTATTACCAATTATTCAATTTATCAAAAGAGGGATTTTTCCAATTATTCAAATTGGTATTCCTATTATTTTGATTGTGATGGGTTCTATTGATTTAGGTAAAGCGGTTATGTCTTCAGATGACAAAGAAATTAAAGGTGCAACTAGTAAGTTAATTAAGCGTGCAATCGCAGCAGTAGCAGTATTTTTTGTCACTACAGTTGTATCATTATTAATGGGCTTATTTACAAAAAGTGGTGCAAATGTTGAAGGCAGTACAACAAGCTGGCAAGAATGTTGGGATGAAGCTTAATTTGAAAAGTTTATAAATAATAGCAAAATATAGTTTTGCTATTATTTTTTTTATGTTATAATTATTTTGATTATGTATCTGCAAGGAGTGGTTTTGTGAAAAGAATGGTGAAGTATTTAATATATTTTATATTTGCTTTTATTATAATGGGCGAATCAAGTAATGTTTATGCCGATACTTCATGGCCTGGGGTTAATGGTAGTTCTTTACTGGGACAATATGCTGATATGGAATATTGTGTGTATAATACAGCTAATGTATATACAGCAGGTAGTGGTTTTAGCTCTGTTAGTAAATATTATAGTAATACTAGTTATATTTTTATTTATGATACTCAAAGTAATGAAATTAAGTTTTTAAATACAGATGGTACAGCAAAAAGCACTTCTGACAAATATGCATGGAATAAAGGCGGCCTTGCCAAACAATATATTTATTTTTCAGATAATTTGTATGATTACTTGGTAGATGATGGTGTTTTTACATGTAAACAATTAATTTTTATAGAAACATCTGGTGAATTTGTTTTTAGCAATTCGGGTTCTTTATCTATTTATACAGAAAGTGAAGAGTATTTCGGAAAAGGATCTGATAAAACATGGATGATAGATCAAGTTAATTCAAGTGCCGTAACAGGTGAGCATCATGGTGAAAGCATTATGACAAAATGCGAAGATTATTCTACTCGTTTAAATGAAATTGCTAATCATTATTATAATGATAAAGAACAAGCCTTGAATGCTTTGGCAGAAATGGCTAAATCGGATTTTAAAAAAGGGGACGCTGCTATAGCAAAAGAAAACTTTGATATATTTTTAAATGTTTATAATCAAGCTTATAATGATTTGTCGGCTTTAAATATCACAACTAATGAAAATGGTGAAGGGTTCTATATTCAACAATGCGCAGAAGTTAATAGTTTAGTCAAAGATTATAACAAATTGCAACATGCAATCAGCGCTGGTTTTCAAGTCGCTATTTCATACTATAATCAAATTAAGTCAAAATTAAATGCTGCTATTAATAATGGGGCAGTAGGTATGGAAGAAGATTTACAAATCATGGATGATCTTGGAGAGACATTAGGAGCTGCAACTGATACATGGCAAAGATACCAAGAAGCAGTTGATTTAGGTGTTCCTGTTAGTGATACTAGTTGTGAAGGATTATTAGGACCAGATCTTCTCGATGATATTTCAAAGGTTTTGACTTTACTTAGAATTGCTGTTCCAATATTGTTAATTATACTTGGCTCTGTTGATTTTGCATCAGCTGTTTTGGCTGATGATCAGCAAGCTTTGAAAAAATCGGGAAGCAAGTTTGTTAAGCGTTGTATAATAGCAGTAGCAATTTTCTTTGTTCCTAGCATTATCATGTATCTACTTAGTTGGATAGATAAAATTGCAGATGTATCTTGCGATATAAGGTTATGGTGAGTGTATGAATAATTTGTTTTTTATAATGTATGAACGAGGATTTGTATGGAATACTATTAGGTCATTATTTGCATGGCTTGATTCTGTTGCTTATACTTTGTTTTCTTGGGTTATGCAATTGATTTTTGATATTGCAGCAGTGAGTGCAGATCCTGCTTTTAATGATTTTTATGATGATATTCAGTTGAGAATATATGCGTTATTAGCAATTTTCATGCTATTTAAAATAACAGTTTCTATGTTAACTTATTTGGTAGATCCAGATAGTATGAATGATAAGCAACAGGGACTAGGAAAAATGTCTATTAGGGTTGTTGTATCATTAGTGATGCTTATTGCCTTTCCTATGGTATTTCAATTTCTAAATACTGTACAACCTCATATATTAGAAGCATTGCCAAGAGTTATTTTGGCTACGGAAAATTTTGCTGATAGTAATAATTTGACAACACAAGGAGAGCAAATTGCCTTTGATACTTATAATGGTGTTTTCTTTAATATGAGATGCGCAGATAGGGATGTACTGAATGTTTATGGAGAAAAGTCTTGTTTTCAATATGAGCATACAGTAAGTTCTGCAGCAGAACACATTAATGATCCAGTAGAGGGAGATGATAGTAGCTATCATTATTCATATATTCCTTTAGCTGGATTTATTGTAGCAGTTGTCATGACATTAATTTTATTGGGTTATTGTGTAGATATTGCAATTAGGGTATTTAAATTAATTATTTTACAACTAATAGCACCAATTCCGATTATTAGTTATATTGATCCTAAGTCTTCTAAGGATGGTGCTTTTTCTAAATGGATAAAGATGGTAATTAGCGTATGGGCGGATTTATTTATTAAATTAGGTATTATTTATTTTGTCTTATTAGTAATTTCAGAACTTATTACTAGCGGAACAATTTTCGAAATAACTTTTAATTTGTTTGGTGAAAATGGTATCATTCGTGGTGGTTTAGTAATGTTAGCTTTAGTAATTGGTCTGTTGTTTTTTGCAAAAGATGCACCTAAATTCATCGCAGATGCTATGGGAATTAAAATGGCAGAGAATGGAAAATTATTTGGTGGCCTTGGAAAGATTATGGCTGCTGGAGCATTAGGAGCAGGTGCTCTTGGTTCTGCTATTGCTTCGGGCAGAGCTAGTTATATGGCAGATGAAGCTAGAGGAAAAGATCATAATGTCGGCCGCATGTTTAAGAATGTTGGAGCTGGGCTTTTAGGTGGAGTTACTGGATTTGGTGCTGGTGCTTCCGCTGCTGTTAATGCAAAAGATCATAATACCAAAGCTGTTATGGATGCTATGGCTAAAAGAAATGCAACAGCTTTGTCTCGTGGTTCCTCTGGATCAACATTCTTTGGTAGAACTTGGTCTGCTGTAGAAAGGACATTTACGGGTGATACCGCATATGATAAAGATCAAAGAGAGATTGCTGCCTTAGATGCTAAAGCCACTACAGGAAAACAATTACAAGAATTTTTGGAAGATCGTGCTCTTAAGAAAGGTTCTAAATTACGAGTTGGTAGTTTTGTGTTCAAAGATGATGCTGGCGCCTCTCATACAGTGTCAAATGTTACTTTAGATGATTATTTGTCAGCATGGAATTTGGCTAAGCAACGTGGTGATCAAACATTTACATTTGCTGGACAGACCTTAAATACATTTGGAAATGCTGCCAATGCAATTGAAGGTGATTTAAAAGTTGCGGCTGGTGTTGGATGGGCTAGGACAGCAACTGGTGCGGATAAAGAAACTCTTGATGCATATACTAAATCATTTGTGGAGGCTGCTGGTTCAGATGCAAGTGCTATTGATGTTACTAATTCTGATCAAGTTAAAGGGATTAGAAAAGCTGCTGAACGTGAATCCTTCCGTAAAAAGAATTCAGATAGTTATAATAAACATAAAGCAAATGCTGGAAATGGGAATTCTAGTAGCTAGATCTAATAGAAAGGAAAGTGTGATATATAGTGAATCAAAATTATTTAATACCTGCTAATACCAAAAGGGGGCAATTAATACTTGGATTTTTTACTCCTATTGATTTGATTATTTTTGGGGGAGGATTGGGTATTACATTACTTTTAGTAATGATTTTACCTATGGATATTACCTGGGTAGCGATCCTTGCTATTACTCCAGGTATTGTAGGGGCTTTGTTGGTAGCTCCCGTTGCTTATTACCATAACATTAGGCAATTGATTATAGAAATCTATCAGTATTTTACTAGAAGAAATAGATATGTATGGAAGGGTTGGTGTTTTATAGATGAATCAGAGTCAAAGTAAATGGACCGAAGATTGGATTAATATTCAATCGATATCTAATGGAATGATTGTTTTGCCTAATCAAGATAAAGTATCAGGAGTTAAAATTACCCCCCGTAATATCTTTATCTTAGATGAAGATGCTCAGGCTAATGTTTTAATTGCTCTTAAGAATTTTTATAATACCATTGACTATGAATTCTGGTTGGTAGTAGCAGATAGACCAGTAGATATTTCGGTTTATCTATCTCAGCTTCAGCTTCAATACCAAAATCAAACTAATCCACAAATACGTAAACTAATTAATCAGGATATTCAAAAAGGAAATTATTTTATGAATAATAATGTTGTTGATACTGAATACTTTATTTTGTTTAAAGAGAAGAATGTTGATTTATTACAAAAGAAAGTTCGTTCGCTTATTAGTGGTCTTTCGACTGCAGGTTTGATTGCTAGTCAAACCAATAATGAAGACTTAAGAATTATTTTGGATAATTTCTTAAACGGTGGATCAACTACTACATTTGGAACGGTGATGCCCCTATGAGTATTTTTAAATCAGAAGTAGCTCCTAAGGGACTACAGTTTAATCCAGGAGATTTTGTTGTTAGTGGTAAATATGCAACTATTATGACAGTTGTTTCTTATCCAAAATATATTTATCCAGGTTATTTATCTTCTCTTACTAGTATGTCTGGTATTAAGGTAGTAGCAAAACATATTCCAATTCCTTTTTCTACGATGTCTAAGATGTTGAATAAGCAAATTGCTGATTTGAAGACAAAATATCAAGATGAAAGAGATAATACGATGCGTGAAAGAATTCGTCAGGATTATGAATCACTTGAGCAATTTATTACCATGCTTGCAGGAAGTCAGGCTAAAATTTTTGATTATCAAATGCATATCATGATTACAGCTGACTCTCGAGAGGACTTAGAATTAAAGAAAATTAATGTTAAAAATTATTTAGATGCGATGGAAATGAAAGGGGTATCACTTCGCTTTGAGCAAGAGAAAGTTTTAAAATCGATTGTACCTATTTTTCCAAAACAAGATGTAGAAAATCGCATTGGTACGCCAATTCCATCTCCTACGCTTGCTGCTATGTATCCGTTTATTTTTGATAGTATTAAAGATCCAGGATTATCTACACTTCTTGGAGTAGACTTTTCTGGTGGTGTTATTCTATTTAATCAATTCCTATATCAAATAAAAAAAGAGAATAACCGTAACAATGCTAATTTGATTATTTTAGGTACTTCAGGAAGTGGTAAATCTACAGCTGCTAAGTTAATGTTAAGAAGTCATATTCGTAATGGTTATCAAATTGTAGCAATTGATCCTGAAGATGAACTTCATGAAATGGCTAATAGTTTTGGTGGAGAATCTATCGACCTTGGTAAAGGTGGAGAATACGGAATGGTAAACCCTTTACAAATCGTAATTGATGCTGATGAAGATGAAATTAAAGAAGGGTTGGGTTATACTGTTCTGACTAGAACATTACAATTCTTAAAAGGTTTTATGCGTTATTATGATCCTTCTATAGAAGAAGATGTTCTTGCTATGTTTAGTGAAGTAGTACAAGATACTTATAGACGTTTTGGAATTGACTTTAATAGTAATTTCTACAATTATACAGCCTCTGATTATCCAACTTTTTCGGATGTATATGCAACCATTAAAGGTAGATTATTAGCGATGACTGATCAAACACAAGAACGTATGATTATGGAAAAGTTAGAGTTAAAGATTAGACCTTTAACACAGGAATTAAAATATTATTTTGATGGACATACCACAGTAAATCCAAATACTGATTTTATCGTATTTAATATTAAGTAGTTAATGAACAGTGCTGATAATGTTCGAAATGCTTTATTCTTTAATATTTTAAAGTATGCATGGGGATTGTGTTTGGATAAAAATATTAATACTTGCTTGATGGTAGATGAAGCGCATGTATTATTGTCAGGAAGTAATGCACTAGGTGCAGAATTCTTAGCACAAGTACAGCGTCGTGCTCGTAAGTATAATACAGGTACCATCATTATCACTCAACAGCCTAGTGATTTTGCTGCACCAAGTGTTATTATTCATGGAAAAGCTATTTTTGATAATGCATCTTATTATTTAGTAATGGGATTAAAGAAACAAGCTGTAGATGATTTGAGTCGTTTAATTGATTTAAATGAAAATGAAAAAGAGAGTATTAAACGCTATTCACAAGGGGAAGCTCTATTTGTTTGTGGAAATAGGCGTATGAGAATTAATGTTATAGTTACTCCAGAAGAATTGGAATCTTTTGGTTCTGGTGGAGGATTATAGAATAAGTTGAAGTAAAGGCAGGTGACCAGCATGGATGAAGAAAAAGAAGCCCAAAAGCAACAACAAAAGCAAGAAGAACAAGATTCTACAAAAAAGGCTCTAAAAACGGGAGCCAAAGCAGCAGCTAATGCTTATGCTGGTCCTGTTGGAGGGGCAGCTGTTGATCTTGCTAGTAAAACAAAATTAGGAAGTGCTGCTTTAGATACTGGGGCTAAAGTTTTAAATAAAAGTCCAGGGGTTGGAAAAATTGCGAATATTGCCAACAAAACGGGTGCTTTAGATGCAGCAGATAAAGCTGTTGGTTCAGCTGGTGGTGCCAGCAATGTTGCTTCCGGAAAAATACCTACATCCTCTGGTCAATCTTCTGCTGCGCCTACCTCTAAATCTCCATCTATTCTTAATAATACTAAAACCTCAAAACCTTCTTCAAAAAATGAAGAAACAGAAGTAGAGGGATTAGGTGAATCTAGATATTCCGCTAAAATTTTTTCCTTTATTCGAGATCATAAATTACTATTTATTTCTATTTTTGGTGGTTTTTTACTATTTATTTTTTGTATCGTTCTTATTATAACTATTATAGGGACTCCTTTATCTATGGTTACTAACTTTTTTTCTGGTATTGCAGATACGATAGTGGGATTTTTTGGCGATGATGAACAAGACCTAATGAATAAATATTACAATACTTTGGCTGATGTTCAGGCAAGTATTCATGAGCTGTATGATGTTTGTATAGATGTTAATTTAATTACAGCTGCTTTAACAGTAAATGTAGCTGTTGATGATTTTTTAGAAGATGGTAAAGAAATTGTTGATGATGGTATTGACAATCCTAACTATGATCCAGATTCCGAAGATCCTAATAACAAGCCTACACTCGATGTTTCATACGAAAAAATGATAAAGCAAGTAAAAATATTAGCAAATATGCAGCTTATCACCAAAAAGTATGACATAGAATATTCTAATGGTAGCTATTGCTCTGCTAGTGAGGAGACTAATTTAATTACAGCAGGAAGTAAAAATAGTTCTACTTTTGAATTAATTGCTAGTCATGATATGAATGGAATACAAGCTTTTTTTACATCAAAATCTAATGAAGAACAGAATAATGCTTATTACATTTACCGACCACCATTTGATAGCGATGGTACTTGTACACGGAATTATGCTGAAAATAAGCTGCCTTCTGATCATAAGGAACTTAGTATTGGGGATTTAAGTACTATGAAAGATTCTGTTTTTTATTGGAATTTAGTCAACAGTTTTATACCGGTTTATTATAATGAATATTTACCTAGTTCTGGTGAAAAGAGAACAGAGGCCATTAAAAAGATTGCTGAGGATATTTATCTTTTATATAATGAAAGTGGTCCTAGTCAAACTTGTAGTGTTTCTTATGCAGGTCCATCTAATTTATGTCCCAATGGTATTATGGTCGAAGGTGTTGGTACACTAGAATTAGAAGAATATGTTGCTGGAGTAGTTTCTAATGAGGCTTATGCTTCAGAAGGAATGGAAGCATTGAAAGCACAAGCAGTAGCTGCTAGAACTTATGCTTTAAAGAGTACTGATTTTTGCCAAAAAAGTATTACCAATAGTACCAATCAGCAAACTTTTACAAAAGATATTAATGATAGAGCACGTGAGGCAGTAAATGCTACTTTAGGAGAGGTTTTAGTAGATAAAGACGGTAAAATTTTCTCTGCTAATTATGATTCTTTTTGCTATGATGATGAGGATTGTCCAGATGCTACTAGAAATAGTGATGGCACCTATACGGTTACTTATACGAAGGTTCCTTATGGTGAAAAACATACTATTACTTTGAATGATCCTAGCCAGTATGGAAGGATTTTGCCTGGACAAGGACATGCTCTTGGGATGAGTCAGCTTGTTTCTTATCAACTTGCGAAAGAAGGGAAAAATTATCAAGAAATTCTTTCTTATTTTTATTCAGACGGGGTAGAAATTCGTTTGGTATTATCTCCTACTGTTACGGATGGTTCTAAGATTATTCAAGGACCTATTACGAATTACTTAGCAAGTGTTGGGTCATCTGTTGAGTCTTTCAATCAATATATCTATGATCAAGTAAAAAAATCTGGTGTTGGTACTAGAGAAGGAGTTGTGGCGGCTGCTACTTCCTTAGTTTCTGGTTTCTATAGTCAAACAGGATATATTTTACCTTATGAATTATACCCAAGTGGTAAATATAGTGGTTATGGTATTGATCTTGCTTGGGGCCATAATACAGGTAGAAGTGATTATCCATTGCAGGGACTTGACTGTTCTGGCTTTATTTCATGGGCAGTTCATAATGGTGGTTTTGCCTATGAAATCAAAAATGCTGTTGGTTGGGGAAATGCAGGTGCGAAACGAGCATGGGGCAAAGGAATGGTAGATAGTAGTGCGCGTCCGGGTGATTTAATTTATAATGCGCCAGCTAGTGAAAATGGAACAAGTGGTCATATTCGTATGATTGTTGGTGTGACCAATGAAGGTTATGTAGTGGCAGAAGCAAGCAGTAGAAAAAATGGTATTCGTATCGTTACAGTGCCATTTCAGAGTACAGGTTCTTACTATTTAGTAGATATGTCTAGTTATTATGCCAATGCTACTAGAGTAACAGATTATCCAATGTAGGAGGGGAATATGAAAAAGAAACTTTTCTTATTAATCTTTTTGTTCCTAGTTACAGGATGTAGTGCTACTTATGATATTGAGATTTATAATAATACCGTAAAAGAGGATTTAGAATATATAGATTCTATTCCTTCTAATTGGGATAAGGAAGCACAATATGGTCTTACTTATCGTGAACTTGTGGTAGAGTCTTCTAATTATCCTTATCCAGTATTTGATAGTACTGTAGTAGATGAAAATGATACGATTAAAATAGAGGGGGTAGAGTACTATGATAATACCCTAATCTCAGATAGTAATCGGTTAGGTCAGAGACTTTCTTATCATCAATTTACTTTAGATAATTTTTATGACTCTTCTATTGTGAAAAAATGCTATCAATATTTTTCAGTGTTAGAAGAAGATAATCATATTATTCTATCTACTTCTTTAGAAAATACTTGCTTTGATTCTTATCCTAGTTTAGATTTTATTACAGTAAATTTAAAGACCAATCATAAGGTAGTTTCTAATAATGCAGATATCGTAGATGGATATCACTATACTTGGAATATTAGTCGTACTGAAAAAGATGATGCAGCTATTTTAATTACTTTAGAAAAAAATGAATATATTTTCAATTATGAAAATGAGTTTGCAAAAAAAGTTATTTACATCGCTATAATTGTTGGTATAATACTAGTTGTTAGTAGTCTTATCTATGTTTATTTTAAAAATAAAAGGAAACGATTAAATGAAATTTAGTAGGGAGTTGGGAATATGAAGTTAAAATTTAAAGCAGATGCTACCGATGTGTTAATATTTGTTTTATTTGCGATCTTTTTATTTTATATAGTATGTTTGGGAGTGCTTAATTTTCCAGAACTAGCTATTAATGGTCGTTTTTATGGACTTAATCCGCTTCCTGCTTTGGCTTCTGATAGGATTGTTACAACATTAGTATTTTATATTTTGTTTTTAGCAGCTATTTTTATGTCTGTTTCTTCTTACTTTTTTGAAAGAGAAAGTGGATTTGGTTTTTCCACAGAAAAATCATCTAAAGGGTATAGTCATTGGGCAAAAGAAAAAGAGATTAAAGAAGATAAAGGGATTGCGATGGTAAGACCTAATGCGGAAAACTCAGATGTTGCTGGAATCCCACTAATTATAAAAAAAGATGAAGTTTGGGTGGATAATGGTGAATACCACTCTTTGGTTATCGGTGCCACTGGTTCTGGTAAAACTCAGACTGTTATTTTCCCTACCGTTGAGGTGTTAGCTAAGAAAAAAGAATCGATGATTATTACTGATCCTAAGGGTGAAATTTATGAACAAACTTCTAATATGTTGCGTGCCAAAGGCTATAATGTTTTAGTTTTAAACTTCCGTGATCCACAAGAAGGAAATGCATGGAATCCTTTATCTTTACCTTATCGCATGTATAAATCAGGAAATCAAGATAAAGCAATTGAGTTATTGGATGACCTTGCCGCTAATATCCTATATGAAGAAAAGAGTGGTAATGCCGATCCTTTCTGGGAAAAGACATCAGCTGATTATTTTGCAGGATTAGCTCTTGCTTTATTTGATGATGCTACCGAAGATCAAATTAACTTAAATAGTATTAGTTTGATGACAACTGTAGGTGAAGAAAAGTTTGGCGGTTCTACTTATATGAAAGAATACTTTAATATGATGGATCCAAGTGGGGCTGCTTATACCAATGCTAGTGGAACCATTATGGCTCCTAGTGAAACCAAAGGTTCTATTATTTCTGTATTTAAGCAAAAAATTAAGTTGTTTGCTACTCGTGAGAATTTATCAGAAATGTTAAGTCATAGTGATTTTGAATTAGAGTCTATTGGTGAAAAACCTACTGTTTTATATATCGTTATTCAAGATGAAAAGAAAACATATCATTCTTTGGTAACCATTTTATTAAAACAATGTTATGAGACTTTAATTGCAACAGCTCAAAAACATGGTGGAAAACTTCCAGTTAGAACCAATTTCTTACTAGATGAGTTTGCGAATATGCCACCATTAAAAGATATTACTACAATGATTACTGCTGCTCGTAGTCGTCAAATTCGTTTTACTATGATTATTCAGAACTTTGCTCAATTAGATCAAGTATACGGGAAAGAAAATGCTGAAACGATTAAAGGTAACTGTGGTAATACCATTTATTTGATTACTACAGAGTTAAAAGCATTAGAAGAAATTTCCAAAATGTGTGGTGAAGTAAAATCGAAAAAAGATGATAAAACAGCTTCTACTCCACTTGTAACGATTAGTGATTTACAGCGTATGAAACAATTCGAAGTTATTATCATGCGTATGAGAAAGAATCCTTTTAAAACAAAGTTTGTTCCATATTATCAGATGGAATTTGGAAAGAAATATGCAAAAGCAGAATATCCACATCGTGATAAAGAAGAAGTGCATACTTTTGATTTAAGAGAATATGTAAAACAAAAGAAAAAAGAAAAATTAATGGAAATGATGAATAATCCTACTGGTACACCAGCAGGTGGTATGCCTAATATGGCAGGTTCTGGTATGGGTATGCCAGGCGGAATGTTTGGCGGTATGCCAGGTTCTATGCCGAGAAATAACGCTGGAATGATGGGAAGTAATCCTATGATGCCAAATTCTATGATGAATCATAATAGTATGATGGGTGCTAACCCTATGAATTCTAATCCGTATGGAAATCCATCTATGATGCCTAATTCTTCTATGCCTAATAATGTAGGATTAAATGTAGATGATATTATCAAGAAAATAGATGCTAAGATTGCGGAGATAGAGAAAGAAGAGAAGAAACAGCAAGAAGCTAATGGAAAACCAGTAGTGGAAGCTAAAACAGAAGTAGTAGAAACAAAAACTGAAACTTCTCCATCTAAAGAAAATATGCATGATTCTGCAGTATCTACTCAGGATTCTATAGAGATAGAAAAAGTAGTAGAATCAATTGTGGAAAAAGAAAAAACATCTTCTAATGAATCTTCTGATCCTTCTTCCTTAAATTCTTCATCCAAAGAAAATATAGTAGCATCCGTTTCAAAAGATCAACCTAAACAGAATTTAACTATTGATGATTTACTTAGGTCTTCTCAAAAAAATACTACTACGGGTATTTCGACAGCATCTGTCAGCTCATCTGAGGAAGAAAAGCTAGAATCTAAGACAGAGTCTAAAGTAGAAGAGAAAAAACCTATTATTCATGAAGATAAACTTCCAACTAATAATGTTATTAGTGATGATCAATTTTTTGATGACTTCTTTGATGATTAATAGATAAAAAAGTTAAATTTTATTAAAAAATGCCGATTATTGATAATCGGTATTTTTTCTAATTTATAGTAACTTTATATTTTGAAAGATAATAGTTTGTGAATTTAGAAAAATTAAGGAAGTAAAACGAAAAATTTGGTTATTTTGCTGGTTTAAAAAAGAAAAAGTGGAGTTTGTGAAAGATATAGGATTGTGTTAGACTGCTTTCCGAAAGGAGAGTTTATTATGATAAAAAAATTTTATACAGCTAAATATGATAGAGTTTTTAAAACGATACTTTGTGATGAGGATGATAAAAGTTTACTACAAGAGTT
>CALVOY010000003.1 GCA_944350415.1 uncultured Bacilli bacterium
ATGTATGCGTGTTCAAGAAAAAGGGGATTCTAATGAAGTAATCAAATGTCCAGATGCTGCCTTTTTAAAGCAAACAGGACGCTTTTATTTCCAAGTTGGGTATAATGAAGTATTTGTTTTAGGACAAGCTGCTTGGGCAGGTGGTAAATATTATCCACAAGAGAAAGTAGTAAAAAATATCGATAGTAGCATTCAATTTATTAATAATATTGGATATGTTGTAAAAACTATAGAAACAAAAGAAAAAAAAGAGATGGTTGCTAGCGGTGAAGAGTTAAGTAGTGTCGTTAAATATTTAGCAGATTTAGCGAAAACAGAAAATATTGAATGTATGCCATTATGGCTTGAAAAAATTCCTGCTGACATTAGAGTAGAAGCTTTAGCCAATAAGTATCAATATCAGAAAGAAGACTTCTTCTTAAATCCAATTATTGGAGAATACGATATTCCAAATCAACAAAAACAAAACCTATTAACGGTACCGCTTTCTGGAGAAGGAAATACTTTAGTTTTTGGAGCTAGTGGAAGTGGAAAAGAAAATTTTATTACGACTTTATTATATTCTTCTATGCTTTATTATAATGCGAAAGAAGTGAATTATTATCTTTTAGATTTTGGATCTGAAGCTCTAAAAATGTTTCAAGAATGTCCTTTAGTTGGTGATGTTTTAACAGTTAGTGATGATGATAAAATTAAGAACTTATATAAAATGTTATCTACTATCATAGAAGAACGAAAAGAATTATTTTCACCATTTAATGGGGACTATCAAACTTATTGTAAAAATAGTGGAAAAACGGTTCCTAATATTGTGGTAGTTATTAATAATTATGAAGCTTATCAAGAAAATTATTCTAAGTTTGATGATTTATTAGTAGTTCTTACTAGAGAATGTATTAAATATGGTATTTATTTTCTTATTACAGTAAATACTCCTAATGGAATTCGCTTTAAATTAAAGCAGAACTTTGCAAAACTATTTGCCTTACAACAAAATAATGAAGATGATTATATCACCATTTTAGGAAATATTCACAAAAACTATCCGGCTAAAATATTTGGTAGAGGAATTATAAAAGAGAAAGAAGTATATGAGTTTCAAACAGCGTTAGTAACTGAAAAAGAAAATATTCCTAATTATATCAAACAAAAATGTTTAGAGTTGCAACAAACTACTCAAGAAACAGCTAAAAAAATCCCAGTACTACCTAAAATAGTTGGTTATAAAGATATTTATCAAGAATTTGGAAAAGGCAATCAATTCATTATTGGTATTGAGAAGGAAACTTTGAAAGTAAAGAAATTTGATTTTATTAAGAATTATATAACGATCGTTAGTTCTTTAGATTTACCAATGTGTAGTAAAATGATTAATCCCCTTATTAATCAAATTCTAGGTTTAGGAAAAACATCTTTACAAGTTATCCAAGCAGATGATTTTACTATAGATTCTAAATATATTCCATATTATCAGTATGAAAAAGAGAATTTTAATGATTGTTTTACAAAATTATATGATATGGTGAGTGAGGCCAATACTTTATATAAAGAAAATAATTATAATAAAAAGGTTTTAGATGATAGGAAAAAAATAACTTGTATTATTATTGGTATTAATTCATTCAAAAGTAAGTTATCGGAAGATAATAAACTTAAATTTCCCGAATTATTTTCCATGGCTAAGGATTTAGATATTATTCATTTCATTTTTGTGGATAGTATTGATGAGTTTAAGAAAATAGAACTGGAATCTTGGTATAAGAATTGTATTAATAATAATAATGGAATTTGGATAGGTAATGGTCTAGCAGATCCATTTACTTTAAAAGTAAGTCAAAAGATAGATGAAATGAAAGAGGATGTTCCTAATAATTTCTGTTTTGTATTAAATCGTGGTAAAGTTACCTATGTTCAATTTGTAGAAGAGTTTGAATTAAAAGTAAATGAGTAAAAAAAGCATCGCTTTCGAAGGTTTTCGCGGCCTTTCATATGATGCTTTTTTCTTTTGTCCAAAACGAAGCTGAACTCATATATTAAACTAGAGTTAGTGAGGGATATTATGAGTCAAGTACTTACATTAGATTGTTTAAAAGTAGGAAGAAGTGCTAAAGTAATTCAGATTAATAATACGGGTAGTATTCGCAGAAGATTATTAGATTTAGGTTTGATTCCTGGTACCATCATCAAAGCGGAATTGGCTAACCCATTTCAAGATCCTATTGCTTATCAGATTCGAAATGCTTTGATTGCGATTCGAAAAGAAGATTCTAGAAATATTTTGGTGGAGGAATTATAAGATGAAAAAGAAAATTGCATTGGCTGGGAATCCGAATGTGGGTAAATCTACTATTTTTAATGCTTTGACGGGTATGCATCAACATACAGGAAATTGGCCAGGAAAAACAGTATCTCAAGCAATTGGGGAATTTCAATATCGGGGTATCGAATATGAGCTTATTGATTTACCAGGTACTTATTCTTTAATTTCTCATTCTGAGGAAGAAACCGTTACTAGAAACTTTTTATGTTTTGAAGAGTATGATGCTGTCATTGTAGTGTGTGATGGTCTTTGTTTGGAAAGAAATTTAAATTTGGTTTTGCAGATATTGGAAATTACTCCTAATGTAGTAGTATGTATTAATCTATTAGATGAAGCTAGAAAGAAAAAGGTAACTATTCATTTGGATTTGTTGGAAAAAAAATTAGGAGTACCAGTGGTGGGAACAGAAGCTAGGAAGAAAAAAGGAATTGACTGTCTATTAGAGAAACTACATTTATTAGAAAGTGAACATAAAAAAACAACTAAGGTTCGATATCCTAGAAAAGTAGAGGAAAAAGTAATAGAATTAGAGGCTATATTGAAAAAGAAAGAAATAACAGATCTTCCTCTTAGATGGTTAGCTCTTCGATTAATAGAAAAAGATATCGTTTTAGAAAAAGAAATTATCAATCATTGGAAGATTTCTTTATCGGAAGATCCAGATATTAATAAAGTATTAGAAACGGATAATGATATTGAAAAAGATATCTTTGCATCTGCTATTATGCAAAAGGCAGAACAGCTTACAATGGAAGTGGTAAGCTACCAAAATCCTGACTATGAAAAAAGAAGTAGAAAAATAGATAAGATTTTAACTAGCAAACGAACAGGTATTCCACTGATGTTATTGATGCTCATGTTTATATTTTGGTTAACTATTACGGGTGCCAATTATCCTTCTCAATTATTATTCGACTTTTTTTCTTATATAGAGGGATATCTTGTCCACTTTTTAGAATTTATTTCTTGTCCTTCCTGGTTAAATAGTTTGCTAGTAGGTGGGATTTATAAGACATTAAGTTGGGTAGTATCTGTAATGTTACCACCTATGGCTATCTTTTTTCCATTGTTTACTTTATTGGAAGATTTAGGAGTTCTTCCTAGAATTGCCTTTAATTTAGATAAAGGATTTCAAAAGTGCCGTGCTTGTGGCAAACAAGCGCTTTGTATGATGATGGGTTTTGGTTGTAATGCTGCAGGTGTTATTGGAACTAGAATTATCGATTCCAAACGAGAACGTTTAATTGCTATTTTAACCAATAATTTTGTTCCCTGCAATGGTAGATTCCCTACCATCATTGTGATGATTTCTATGTTTTTGGTTGCTGCCAATAGTAGTGGCATGGCTTCTATTTCACAAGTATTATGGTTAACCTTTATCATTCTATTAGGAATTGGCATGACTTTTTTGATATCGTTTCTATTATCTAAAACCTTATTAAAAGGACTTCCATCTTCTTTTACTTTAGAGCTTCCACCATATCGCAAACCGCAATTTTTCAAAGTGATTGTAAGAAGTATTTTTGATAAAACGCTTCATGTTTTATCTAGGGCTGTGATTGTAACGATACCAGCAGGTACTTTAATTTGGTTATTAGCCAATATTTCTATTGGAAATATGAGTATCCTAGCCCATATTAACAATTTCTTAGATCCGTTTGGCCAATTGATTGGGGTAGATGGTGTCATTTTAACTGCTTTTTTATTAGGGTTTCCAGCAAATGAAATTGTACTTCCTATTATGTTGATGAGTTATTTATCTTTAGGAACGATTACTGATTACGCTAGTATTTCAGAGTTAAAAACTTTATTAATAGATCATGGCTGGACGGTTTTAACAGCCATCAATATGATTCTGTTATGTTTATTTCATTTTCCATGTTCTACTACTTGTTTAACGATAAAAAAGGAAACGGGTAGTATTAAATGGATGCTTTATTCGATTCTAATTCCAACTTTATGTGGTATTATTCTGTGCTTTTTTACAACACTAATCTATAAATTAATCGTATAGAAGTTATTCCTATTATTCTGTTAATCACTGAAATTGCATTTCGACAATATCTTACATTCTAAAAGCCTTTTTACTAAATATATTTTAGTAGGAGGCCTTTTTATGATGAACACAAACGGTTTAAGCAAAGAAGAAGTACTAATCTCCCGTAAAAAATATGGCACAAATACTTTGACAAGTAAAAAGAAAAAATCCTTTTTAAGGCAATTTATCGAAACATTAGGGGAACCTCTTATCAAGATTCTATTAATTGCTTTAGCAATTAAAACTGTCTTTCTATTTCAAGATTTTGATTGGTTTGAAACTCTTGGAATTTTAATCGCTATTTTTCTTTCTAGTTTTATTTCTACGATTTCTGAATATGGTAGTGAAAAAGCTTTTGAGCGCTTACAAGAAGAATCTTCGCGTATTCGATGCAAAGTGAAACGGGAAGGAAAACTATTAGAGATTCCTATTGATGAAGTTGTGGTTGGGGATATTATTAGACTAGAAACGGGTGATAAGATTCCAGCAGATGGGATTATTATAGAAGGGGAAATTAGTGTTGATGAATCTAGTTTAAATGGAGAAACCAAAGAAGCTTATAAGTATAAAGTGGAAGGAACACCGACAGATAAAAATAGAGTGTATCGTGGTTGTGTGGTGTATTCTAAAATGGCATATATGAAAGTAGAAAAGGTGGGAAATGATACTTTTTATGGTAAACTAGCCTTAGAAGTTCAAGAAGATAATCCAGATAGTCCTTTAAAACTAAGACTTGCCAAGTTGGCCCAAGTAATTAGTAAAATTGGATATGTAGGTGCCATACTAGTTTCTGTATCTTATTTGTTTTCGGTTATCGTAATTGAGAATCATTTTAGTATTCCTAAAATGATCGATATGGTTACTGATTTTCCTGTAATTACAGGGCATTTGATTTATGCTTTAACCTTAAGTGTTACGATTATCGTAGTAGCAGTACCAGAAGGATTACCCATGATGATTACTTTGGTACTTTCTTCTAATATGAAGCGAATGTTAAAAAATAATGTATTAGCTAGAAAATTGGTAGGCATTGAAACGGCTGGAAATTTAAATATTTTATTTACTGATAAAACAGGAACTTTAACGAAAGGTAAGTTAGAGGTAGTGGGCTTTCTTTCTGGAAATTTAAAAAGCTATCATAACGAATTAGAAGTATCTCGTTATGAAAAATTATATAAATATTTAAAATTATCTTTAACCTATAATAATGACAGTACCTTATCTAATGGTCAAATTATTGGTGGTAATATTACAGATCGTGCTCTTCGAAAATTTATTACAACTCCAGTTCCTCAACTTCGAATTGTTTCTAAAAAGCCTTTTAATAGTAAGGAAAAATATTCTAGTAGTGTTGTTGAGTATGAGGATGGGATTAAGAAGAAAATCAATTTTATTAAAGGAGCTCCTGAGGTTTTATTACCAAAATGCAGTACTTTCTTAAATGAAACTGGTGAAAAAAAAGCTCTAATATGGGAATCCTTAAAAGATAAGTTAAATCAAATTACAAAGCAGGGAATCCGCGTAATTTTACTTGCTATCAATGATAGCTATGCTTATGATAAATTAGAGCGCTTAACTTTAATTGGTTTTGTTTTGATAAAAGATGAAATTAGAGAGGAAGCCATCACAGGATTAGAAATGGTAAAAAAAGCGGGAATTCAGACAGTAATGATTACAGGAGATAATAAAGAAACTGCTGTCGCTATTGGAAAAGAATTAGGTCTTATTACGAGTGAAAATGATTTGGTATTAACTAGTAAAGAGTTAAACGAATTAACATTAGATGAGATTAAAACAATGATTCCTAGGCTTAGGATTGTTGCTAGAAGTCTTCCCCAAGACAAAAGTAGATTAGTTCGTATTTGTCAAGAGATGGGAATGGTAGTAGGAATGACAGGGGATGGCGTAAATGATGCTCCCGCTTTAAAAAAAGCAGATGTCGCTTTTGCAATGGGATCCGGTACAGAAGTAGCAAAAGAGGCTAGTGAAATTGTGATACTAGATGATAATTTTTTATCCATTTCAAAAGCAGTTCTTTTTGGTAGAACTACTTTTAAAAGCATTCGCAAGTTTATTATTTTTCAATTAACTGTTAATATGTGTGCTATTTCATTATCGATTGTTGGACCTTTTATTGGTGTTGAAACCCCTGTTACGGTAATTCAGATGTTATGGATTAATATGATTATGGATACTTTAGCTGGAATTGCTTTTAGTTATGAACCACCTCTTACAGAATATATGGAAGAACCTCCAAAAAAGAAACAAGAAGATATTTTAAATCGATATATGCTAGATGAAATTATTTTTACTGGTGCTTACTCTTCTTTGTTATGTATATTCTTTTTAAAAAATGATTGGGTACGTAGTTTGTATCGTTATGATGAATCCTTTCATTACTTAATGACCGCCTTTTTTGCTTTGTTTATTTTTATGGGAATTTTTAATTGTTTTAATGCTAGAACTCATCGTTTAAACTTATTCGCTCATTTATGGAAAAATAAAATTTTTATGATTATTATTGCTTTTATTATCGTTGTTCAAATTGTTTTAATTTATTATGGTGGTAATTTATTTAGAACATATGGATTGACATTCAAAGAGCTCATTATTACATTGTTATTGGCAAGTACTGTTATTCCTGTGGATTGGATTCGAAAATTTTATTTAAGAAAAAAAGGTTTGATTATTGGGGTATAACTAGCAATTTTTATGAAAAAGTGCTATAATAGTGGCATATTGATGAGGTGGTAGTATGAAAAGTCAGTCTTCTAAAAATTTGACATTTGTTTTGATTGGTTTATCTTGTCTTTTATTTATTATAGCTATTATTTTAATACTTCATACGAACCGTTTTACATTTAGGAATCAAACTGCAAATAAAGAAAATAATCAGAATCAAGTGATAGAGGAAGATTCTAGCTTAGAAACAGAAAATAATAGCGATGAAAGTATTCCGAATTTTATAACAGATGATGGTTCGGATATCGAAAAAAATGATGTGGATACTAGTGGTAATATAGCAGGAGAAGGTACGGAAGATTCTAACAGTCATTCAGCAGAAGCTCCTTCTCCTAGTCCAGAGGAACCTATGCCTAAAAGTGAAGCCAATGTTATTTCTTATTTTGAAGCGCAAAATAATATGATTTCGGCGAATGTGAATCCAGAAGATAGTACGCTACGAGAAAAAATTAAAAATGCTTTTGTAACAGTTGTAGATTTTATTTTTTATGATAAGGAAATAGCTGGTTATACTTTTCAAGAGTTAACTACAGCAGCAAAACTTAAAGTAATTCATCTTGCTCTTACTATGGATCATAAGATAGATGAATATTTTCCAAATTATAAAGATATTATCAAAGATAAGTATACTAGTATAAAAGGAAAATTAGCAGTGAAATATTTGGAATTTACTTCTTTCCTATGTGATAGTGTAGGAGAAGCTACTTGTAATCAAGCTAAAGAAGATTTTAATGCTATGAAAGAAAGTTTTGGCTTTACCTGGGATCTTATTAAGGAATTAGCATCTAGTGGTAGTAATAAGATTAAAGAATTTTATGAATCATGGAGAGACTCTGAGTAAGAGTCTTTTTTTGATTATAGTAACTTTATATTTTGAAGGATAATGATCTGTGAATTTAGAAAAATTAGGAAAGTAAAAGGAAGAATTTGGTTATTTTGCTGGTTTAAAAATGAAAAAGCGGAGTTTGTGAAAGATATTGGATTGTGTTAGACTGCTTTCCGAAAGGAGAGTTTATTATGATAAAAAAATTTTATACAGCTAAATATGATAGAGTTTTTAAAACGATACTTTGTGATGAGGATGATAAAAGTTTACTACAAGAGTT
>CALVOY010000004.1 GCA_944350415.1 uncultured Bacilli bacterium
TCTGTTTGGTAAGTTAATAAATGGAACAAGACCTTTGTTTGATCTAATAAGAAACAATATAGATTACGCTATTTTAGATATGCAAGAAGTTCCAATGGAAATAGGAGCCAAAGTATTAGATCAATACTTATACATATCTGAACATTATCAGGATATAGAAGATAGTGAAAAAGAGTCTATCATAGAAGAAATGAATAAGTTAATTGGAGATAGCACAAATTTCTTCTATCAAAAAACAATTTATAAAGTAAAAAAAGGTGATAACAAATGAAAAATGTAAAGAATCTAAAAGTATTAGGAGCTAGTTTATGCTTAGGTGCAGTTTTGTTAACAGGATGTGGAAAAGATAAAATAGAAGTTGGTAAAAGTGTTATTGTGATAGAAGAAGAAAAAACAATAGGTAATATTTCTTATGAAGATATTGAACAACAGATGCGAATCGTCTCTCTTAATCAAGATGGAAAAGTGAGCTATCATTTATTGGTAAAAGAATCTGATTTATATTACGGTGGTCGAAGTGACTATGCTTTTTATAGTTATAGTTATTATGATTTAAAAACAGGAGTGTGTCTTATAAAATATAGAGATTACTATAATCAAGAGAAAATAGAATATACAATTGGAGAAGAATTAAATATAGTAGCAGAAAGTAAAATTACTCCCTATTTAGTATCCAATGCTTTTATTCAAAAAGAATATACAGTAGAAGAAATTCTTAACTTCTTTAATGAACAGGTACTTCCTACTTTAGAAAATAATAGTAAAGAGTTGATAAGATGAAAAAGAAAATAGAATTATTATCTCCAGCAGGAGATTTAGGAAGATTAAAAATTGCTTTGCTTTATGGGGCAGATGCTGTTTATATTGGTGGTCAAAACTATAGTTTAAGGGCCAATGCAACGAACTTTAGTATAGAAGAAATGAAAGAAGCATGTAGTTTTGCACATAATCTGGGGAAAAAAGTTTATCAGACTGTGAATATTGTGTTTCATAATGAAGATATTGCGGGAGTTTATGATTATTTAAAAGAAGCGGTAGATGCGGGGATCGATGCCTTTATTGTATCTGATCCATTTATTATTTCCTATATTAAAAAGCATTTTCCTAATGTAGAAGTTCATGTTAGTACTCAAAATTCTACTACCAATGTCGAAACTGTCAAATTTTTTCAAAAAGAAGGAGTAGATAGAGTAGTTCCAGCTAGAGAACTTTCTAAAAATGAAATTAAAGAGTTAGTAGATACTGGCTGTGATATTGAAATCTTTATTCATGGAGCGATGTGCACTTTTTATAGTGGAAGATGTGCTTTATCTAATTATGTTACCAATCGTGATTCTAATCGTGGAGGTTGCAGTCAAGTATGTAGATTTGCTTTTCATATTGATAGTGGTGACGAACATAAATTTACGATGGCAACTAAAGATTTAAATATGGCTCGCTATATTAAAGATATGATTGAAATTGGAGTAACTAGTTTAAAAGTAGAGGGTAGAATGAGAAGTCATTATTACTTAGCTACTGTTATTTCTAGTTATCGAAAAATTATTGATGCAGTTTATGCGGATAATTTAACAGAAGAATTTATGTCAGAACAAGAGAAGATTTTGGCAAGGGTAGCTAATCGTGAAACCAGTACTCACTATTTTACTCATATGGCAGATGAAACGGATCAATACTATACCGGAAGACAAGAATTGTCCAATCAAGACTTTTTAGCATATGTCCTAGATTATGATGATGAAAATCATATGGTAACCATTTCAGAGAGAAATTATTTTGAGCCAAATACGGAAGTAGAAATATTTATGCCAAGTGGAAAAGTAATCTCTTTTACAGTCGATAAAATATATGACCAAGATATGAATGAAATAGAAAAAGCTTGCCATCCAGAAGAAATTTTAAAATTAAAAGTAGATGAGTTTGTAGAAAAAGACTCTATGATGAGAATAAAAGTCCAATAAAAAATTCACTTATTAGCAAGTGAATTTTTATCTAGTTTTACTAAGAGGAAAAGTTTGCTGTTCTAGCAGTCATTTCCTCTACGTGAACCAGATCCCCAGCATAAGAAGAATACTATAAATACTATTATAATGATAGCCCAAACCCAACTAAAATTATTTCCATCGTTATATACTGGGCAGCAGTAACCTGGTTGATATCCATATCCGTACATATATAATTTCTCCTTTCAGTATATTATATTTTCTAAATACAAAAATCAATATAATAAATACCTATTAGGAAAACTTTTTCTTACTGCTTGTGAAAAATATCACCATTGCTACAACGATTTCCCCAAGCATCGATCAACTGTTTATTTTTACTGATACAAATGATTTCACAGTGATTTGGACAACGATTGCATTCGATCCCTCTAGTTTCAAAGTTATCTTCCGTAATGGAAAATTGAAAATTGGTTTTGGTTGGTGCCTTCTTAGATAGAATGGCTACTCCTAAAGCCCCCATTAAATGTCCATTTGGATCCACAATTACTTCACTACCGACTTCTTCCTCAAAGGCCTTTTTAACACCAACATTCTTACTAACACCTCCTTGAAAAATAATAGGAGTTTTTATTTTTTTGCCTTTCCCAACATTGTTTAGATAATTAGAAACTACACTTTTACATAAGCCAGCAATAATATCTTCTTTTTTATAGCCCATCTGCAATTTATGAACCAAATCACTTTCCGCAAACACCGTACAGCGTGCAGCAATTTTAGTAGGTTTTTTGCTGGTTAATGCAATATTCCCAAAATCTTCTACTTCTACACCTAATCGACTAGCTTGGCTAGATAAAAAAGCACCAGTCCCAGCAGCACATAAAGTGTTCATAGCATAATCCACAACAATACCATCTTCTATCAAAATAATTTTGGAATCTTGTCCTCCAATCTCAAAAATCGTTTTCACATCCGGATATAAAGATAAAGTACCAATAGCATGAGCAGTAATTTCATTTTTTATTACATTCGCATTTAACATAGTACCAATTAATTTTCTAGCAGAGCCAGTAGTTCCTACTCCAATAATATTAATTTTTGTTTTATCGATTTGATTTTCAAGATTATGAATCAATGTTTTAACAGCTTCCATAGGATTTCCTTTGGTCCAAATATAACTACTAGCTAGTATTTTATTGTGATCATCAATAATAACCCCTTTGGTAGAAATAGAACCAATATCTACTCCTAAATAAGCATTTATCATATAATCATCCTTTCTTAATTTTTAACATGTCATAGAAAGCTTCTAATCTCGTTTTAATTCCTGTTTCACTAGTTTGTGAGTCAAAAGAAAAATAAATAATTGGCATTTTTCCATCTTGGCATACTTTACGAATAATAGGAATCGCACTAATTTCAGGTGTACAACCAAAAGGCTTAGTATGAATAATGCCATCGTACCCCTCATCAATTAAATATTTTGCCCGATAAACATTATCCATACCATCTGCACCAAGTGTATATTTACAGTATTTTTCAATATAACGAAGATTCTTTTTTCTTTGTAATCGTTTTTGATAAAGTAGGTAGCTAACATTAGTAAATCTTTTAATCTCGATATTCATACTAGCCAATTCTTTTTCTAAAAAATAACTAGAAAAAGGCTCCATTGCGGTATATAATTCTCCTATAATTCCTACTTTTAAACAGTTTTTGGGTTTATTTATCTGTAACTTTTTAAATTTTTTCTTATAGAAAAAGTAACGCTTGGTTAAAGAAATATAACCTTTACATTTTTGAAAGCTATCTAGCATTTCTTTTTTTAGATTCGTAAAACTATTCTTTTCTACTTCGAACCCAATATTTAGTCGGATATACTGATCGATATTATCCATATAACGAATCATTAAAATCGTAAGAAGAGCATAATATAGCATTTTATAAAGAGGAATCTTTTTATCAATTTTTTTAAATGTTTGATATATACTTTTTGGCGTTATCTTGTCGTTATTAACCAGAGTATATAGCTCAAAATCATAGCCTAAATCTTTTAATATTTTTTCCTGAACTTCTGCATAATAGCCATATCGGCATCCTCCTCCTGCTTGAATTAAAACATTAGCACCTTGTTCTAAAGCTTCTATAAAATTACCTAAATTATATTTAAAAGGAACACAGACAAAATCAGGAGAATATTTGCTACCTAATTCGATAGTTTTTTTGGTAATTGGAGGAGCTGCCATTACTCGATAATTCGTAAGTTTAGTTAATAGAAATTTTATTGGTATATAATAGTCTCCTAGGTGAGGAAAGCTAATGACTCTATCTTTATTCATGCGACTTTCTCCTTTCTTCTAGAATATCAATAAAACTTTCAATTCTAGTAAGTAACCCAGTATCAGAATTTGCTTCATCTATAATTAAATTGGTAATAGGAATTGAGACACTTCTTAAAATCATTTCATTACTTAATGAATCCGGCCCACACGGAAAAGAAGTAATTAAGATAATACCATCTACCAATTCTTGATAATGGCTAATAGCTGCGATAATTTCTTTATTATAAGTCCAATAATTTCTAGGACTAATTTTTTTTACTTCTTTTTCTAAGTATTTATCATCATATTTATCAGAGTAAATAATTTCGATATTATTTTCTTCTAATACTTTTTCAACTTGTTTCCCAATAAATTCATCGTGAAGATTATATGGATGCCCGGCCATTAAAATTTTAATTTTATTACTACTAGCAATAATAGATTTCTGCTTTGCGATTTCACGAGATTTGATTAGTTTTTCTTTTTCTTTAGCTGTTTTATAAGCTCTTACAATTTTTCGATAAGGAAAGCCTAAAGATAATCCCATAGTTGTAAAAGCATAGAATTCATCTTCTCTGTGTTCTACATCCAGATTGTAATGAACAATCTTTTTATCAAAAGTATTATGAATTAAATCATACAAAGCAGAAAAATTAGTACAAAGTTTTTCATGTTTTTTAATACACTTTAATCTTGGTACTAAGATATAGTCACATTTATCAATTAAATAATAAATGTGACCCATATAAATTTTCATGGCCATACAAGATTCATCCATGCTAAATTTAATTCCATCTTCTAAAATTTTTTTACTAGTATTCGGGCTGATTATAATATCACACCCTAGTTCTTCAAAAAATGTTGTCCATAGTTCACTGTATTTATAATATAGTAAAGCTTTTGGTATTCCTATCGTTATTTTATTCATTATCATCATCCCATTAAATCGTATGAAAACAAAATATTTTTCAGTATGAAAAGAAAGAATTAAATTTCGACATAAGTTTATTAAAAAAGGATAAATACTCTAATGGTTAGAAGATTATAGGATTTGTTTACTTAGTACTGCTTGAAATAAAAACTGAAAAAGCATATAATAAATCTGTAATAATAGAAAATATCATTAGTATTCATTTTCTATATTTAGACTATTTTTAGATAAATAATTTATAAAATAAAAGTAGGTGTGTACGGATATGAATAAAAAGAGAAAAGAAATGATACTTGCAATATTAGCAGTAATTAGTATAGTTAGTATAGTGATAATTACGACAGGAGTAACTTATGCTTTTTTTAATTATGTGAAAAAAGGGAGTACTGAAAATAGTATGACAACGGGAAACATTACTTTTTTGTATACTGAAGTATCAGAAGTAGGAAGGGGTATCTCTATTTAAAATGCCTTTCCAATTAGTGATTCTCAAGGAAAGATGCAAATGGGAACTGGAAATGTTTTTGATTTTAAAGTAACTAGTACAACACCTACTAATGCTAGGATTCCATATGAAATAACAGCTAGAATGAAGAGTGATTCTACACTAGATCCAAGTGCAGTGAAAGTATATTTAACGACAGTAAATGGGGCGAGTGAAGAAGAAATATTATTAGATCAGTATAGTAATTTAACCCAAACTAGTGTGTTAGTTCCCGAAGCTACAGTAGAAAAAACGATTTATAAGGGTACTGTACCAGTCGGAAGTAATTATGAAAAGAATTTTAGATTAAGAATGTGGATCAGTGAGGATACTGAGTTTTCAGATGGAAGTATGAATGGAAAGACATTTGCTATAACGGTAAATGTGTATGCGAATGCTGAAATCGTATCATTACCAACTGACATAATGACACCAGCTACATCATTATCAATAGGAGATGCCGTAACAGCAATTGATGGAAGTAAATGGCATGTATTAGAAGAAAGTGCTTCTGGTATAGATACAGTAGTTTTGTTGTCTGATTATAATTTGAATAGTGATGGTAGCTATGATATAGGATGTAGTGATAAAACTAATTCCACCAATAAGTGTAGTACTATGGTTTTTGATGCGGATGGTACCAATATATATGATGAAGAAGATGATAATAATATAGGTTATTTGATAAAGCATGTTTATGGTCCCCAGGTTATTGATAATTTGCCTGGTACTACAGATGTAACGATACCGGATGCTTATCAGCTTAGTAAGGTTAATGGCATTCGCTTTGTTCCTAGCTATGGAACATTTTATCCGAATTTTGGTCCAGATTGGTTAATAACAACGAATTATTGGACAAAAACAATACAGCCGTCTTTTTCTAATGTTTGTTGGTTAATTTCTGGTACTGCTGGAACCCTTACATTTGATTATACTTATAATAGTTTTGCAGGAGTTCGCCCAGTTATCACAACACCAAAAACGAATCTATTAGCACAATAGAAAATAATAGTATTACGGAGAATTTTGAAAATGGTTATGGAATGATAAATAGTAATATAGGTTTGATAAGTTATGATGAAGTAGTTTTTGCAGGTGGATATCAAGGTGTAAATAATGATCACTATTATTTGAATAGAAATAGTTCTTTTTGGTTAATAAGTCCAGCTAGATTTTATACTCCAAGTTCCTCATCAGCTGTATGGAAATTATTTCCTACCGGATATTTAAATAGTGCGGATATTCTTATAGCAGTAAGTCCTCTATATCCTGTCATTAATTTAAATTCTGATGTTAAAGTAATAGGATCTGGAACTAACAGTGATCCTTATATAGTTCAATAATTTAAAATAAATGTGAATTTTATACTTAGAATGATGTTATATCATAAGATTTTAAGGATTCCTCTAGAGAAAACTTAAAATCTTTTTTCTTTTCATCTGAAATTGATAAAATTAGTCATTTTGCATTATTATTTGCTTTTGTTATAGTATAGTTACTGGTAGAAGAAAGATTATGATGGATAATGGATTTCCAAAAACTATAATCAATGAACAATATAATAAAATTAAGGTAATGATCTAAGGAATTTGGTAATGGTTTTTCTATTAGTAATATGAAAGGTATGAGAAAATAGATACTGTCTAGAATGTTGAAAATAAATAAGTATTTAGATATAGCCAGATACTAATAATGATTAGTAAAAGTTTTAGAAAAATGATATACTTAGATAGAAAGGAGCAAATGTTATGATAGCGAAAGTATTAGTGGAATTATCTAGTAAAAATATTGATAGAACTTTTGATTATCTTGTACCAGAGATATTAGTCTCTAAAATGAAAGTTGGAATTCGTGTTACTGTACCATTTGCTCATCAAACACTAGAAGGTTTTGTTTTAGAAATAAACGATTTTAGTGATACAGATTATGAATTAAAAGAAATTATAGATGTAGTAGATACGGATATCATTTTAAATGAGGAGTTATTATCTTTAGGAAAATATATCGCGGATACTACTTTATCTACTTTAATATCAGCTTACCAAGCAATGCTACCGAAAGCTTTAAAAGCCAAAAATGGAGTAACCATTCCTAAAAAAATGGAACATTATTTAGTATTAGGAGAAGAAGGTAAGATTACACTAAACGAAAAACAGGAAAAAATCGTTCATTTGATTAAAAAATCCGGTAGAATTCTAAAAAAAGAGGCTACTTTAATATCCAGTAGTAGTGTTAAAACACTATTAAAAAAAGGAATTATTAAAGAAGCAGTAGAAGAAATATATCGATTAAACCACGAATCGAATGTGAAAACCAAATATCCTCTAACCTCTTTACAGCAAAGTGCAGTAGATACAGTTTTAAATAAAAAAAATACAGATACAGTCTTTTTAATTCATGGTGTAACTGGTAGTGGAAAAACAGAAGTATATATGGAAATTATTGAGAGATTGCTTGCTGATGGAAAAGAAAGTATTGTGTTAGTGCCAGAAATATCGTTAACAGAGCAGATTGTAACACGATTTAAGACTCGTTTTACGGATTCGATTGCGATTTTACATAGTCGTTTAAGTGAAGGAGAAAAATATGATGAATGGCGCAGGATTGCCCGTGGTGAGGTAAAAATAGTAATTGGTGCTCGAAGTGCTATTTTTGCTCCGCTTCAAAATATTGGAATGATCATCATAGATGAAGAGCATACAGATAGTTATAAACAAGATAGTTGTAATCCTAAATACTATGCTTTAGATATCGCAAAATGGAGAAGCAAATATCATCATTGCCCAGTTATCTTAGGCAGCGCTACTCCAACTTTAGAAACTTATGCTAGAGCTAAAAAAGGAGTGTATGAATTAATTGAACTAAAAGAAAGAGTTAATCATAAATCGCTTCCTAAGATTGAAATAGTAGATATGAATCAGGAAATGAAAAAGAAAGCTAGCTACTTTTCGAAAGAATTAATAAACAGTATGGAAAAAGCTTTTTCAAATAAAGAACAAGTAATTTTATTATTAAATCGAAGAGGATATTCTTCTTTTGTATCTTGCAAAAATTGCGGTTATACTGAAAAATGCCCTAATTGTGATATTACTTTAACTTATCACAAAAGTAGTAATACTTTGCGATGTCATTATTGCGGATATGGTACCAAGCTGAATCCTATTTGTCCAGAATGTGGAGAAAAAGCTATATCTACTTTAGGCGTTGGAACTGAAAAAATAGAAGAACAGCTACTAAAACAATTTCCTAATCAAAGAGTAGTTCGTATGGATTTTGATACTACGAGTCGAAAAGGAAGTCATGAGAGAATTATTAAAAGCTTTTCTTCTGGCGATTATGATATTTTATTAGGAACACAAATGGTTGCCAAAGGCCTTGATTTTCCGAATGTTACCTTAGTAGGAGTAATCAATGCAGATACCAGTTTAAATATCCCGGATTTTAGAAGTAGTGAAGCTACCTTTCAACTATTATGTCAGGTAGCTGGAAGAAGTGGTCGTGGTGAAAAAGAAGGAAAGGTAATTATTCAAACTTTTAATCCAGATCATTATGCAATTCGCTATGCTAAAAATCATGACTATATTGGATTCTTTACCCAAGAAATGCGGGTTAGACATCAACTTGGCTACCCACCTTATTATTATTTGACTGTCATTCGAGTATTAAGTAAATCCTATGAGGAAGCTAAAAATGTTAGTACTAAGGTAGCAGAATATTTACAAAAAAACCTTACGAAGACTACTTTATTAGGACCTAGCATCGCTAATGTTTTTAGAGTAAACAATGTTTACCGCTTTCAAATTATTTTAAAATACAAAGAAGAGAAAGCTTTATATCCTACTTTAAGACATTTACTAGAGCACTATAAAACTAATTCAAAAATAAAGATTGATATAGACTTCAATCCAATTCATATTTAGTTTAAATTCTAAAAAAATCACCATACTATAAATGGTGATTTTATGATAACGGGGTATAAAGTAGAAAATATGAATGGCGAAAAGATTCTAATTTTGTATCTTAATTATAGAGATGAATTTGGAATGGATTTTAAGGGTCATCATAAATATAGTAACATGAAACAAAAAATAGAAAAAT
>CALVOY010000005.1 GCA_944350415.1 uncultured Bacilli bacterium
ATATAATAAAAGTTTTTAGTCAAGGATCTTCGATGAACTAGGCAAGCCTAGTCCTTGACTAAAATTATTGAAAGACTAAATTTCAGTAGTATATCTTTAAACGCAATTTACTTTTTCAATTGAAAACATAAGCTTTTTTTCATTTTTTCCTTTTTTTATTCATATTTTATGATATAATGAATTCAGAAAGGGTGAGAGTTATGAGAAAAGTTTTGCTAACTGTTTTATTAGTAACCGTGTTGATGGTAACAGGTTGTAGTTCAAGTGAAGAAACCAAAACCTTAACCTGTACTAGAAGCGCAACTGTAACAACAGGAGTTAGGATGGAATTATCCTATAAAGCTACTTATAAAGGAGATTATGTAGAATTAATTGAAACAGAAGAAAAAGTCATTTCCGATAATGAAAGTGTTTTAAATACCTACAAAACCAGTATTGAAACCTTATATTCTCCTTATAAAGATGTAGAATACCATGATTATAGCGTGGATGTATCTGGAGATACTTTAACTAGTAAAACAAGAATCGATTATTCAAAGATTGATACCGATAAGCTAATTGAAATCGATTCTGCAAATGCATCTTTGATTAAAGATGGAAAGATTAAAATTGATGATATTAGAACAATGTATGAATCGACAGGTGCAACTTGTAAATAAGTGCTAATCAGCACTTTTTCTTTTAGGAGGAGTTTATGTTAAAAGTAGAAAATATTACGAAATATTATGGAGAAAATTTAGCAGTAGATCATTTGTCATTTACAGTAAAAAGTGGAGAGATTTTTGGTCTTCTTGGATCTAATGGAGCAGGAAAAACAACGACATTTCGTATCATTATGGGACTATTAGATAGTAACAGTGGTACGGTGACATTAGATGGTAAGAAAATCGATTACAGTGTAACAGATCATATTGGCTTTGTAACCGAAGAAAGAAGTCTACTTACAAAAATGACAGTAGAAGAACAAGTAATCTATTATGGTAGATTGAAAGGATTGAAAGAAGAGGAAATACGCAAAAGACTGGATGAATGGTTAGAAAAATTTCAAATTAAGGATTATAAAAAAAGAAAAATCAAAGAATTATCAAAGGGAAATCAACAAAAGATTCAATTTATTGCCGCAGTTATTAACGAACCTAAATTATTAATTTTAGATGAACCTTTTACGGGGCTAGATCCTATTAATGTTGGTCAATTAAAAGATGCAATCTATGAATTACAGAAGAAAGGATGCTCGATCATATTTTCATCACATCAAATGGAACATATTGAGCAATTTTGTGAAAAGCTATTGATTTTGGTAAAAGGTCGTCCAGTTTTAGAAGGATACTTGAAAGACATCAAAGAGGATTATCAAAAAAAGAATATCATGATTCGTGGAGATATTGATCCTCAAGAAATACAAACCATTCCAGGTGTTTTAGGAATCCATAAAAAAGTAAATGAATACGAAGTAAAAATTGAAAGTAATAAAGTAGTAGAAAAAGTATTTAAAAAAATATCGCGTAAAAATATTACGAAATTTGTAGTAGAAGAACCTAGTCTAAATGAAATTTTTATTGCGAAAGTGGGTGAGAGTTATGATGAATAAGTTTTGGTTTTTGACAGGCACCAATTTGAAGAAGAAGTTAAAAAGCAAATGGTTTCTGGTAATTAATATCATACTTTTAGTTGCGATTGTAGGCATTATCAATATGGATAGTATTATCAAAGCCTTTGGTGGAGATTTTAATAAAACAAATGAGATTATTGTTTTAGATCAAACGGAACTATCTTACCCTATATTGGAAAAGAATTTACAGTACTTTAATGATACTTTAGAAACAGAATATACATTTAATATTCAAAAAACAGATAAAAGTAGACAAGAAGTAGAAGAACAAATAAAAGATACGGATACGGTATTCATTGTTTTAGAAAACGATGATACCAGTTATATAAAAGCTAGTATTATTAGTGATGCTTACATAGATACGATATATTATCAGCTTTTGTATCAAGCACTATCTAGTACCAAAACAGAAGTAGCCTTTTCTTTAACCAATATTGATTCAGAAGAGCTTCAAAAGTTAACTAGTGATATTCGTGTAGATAGAATATTACTAAGTGAAGATAAAAATACAGAAGAAGAAAATATGGAAATGATTATGGGAACGGTATTCCCAACTGTTATCTTACCATTCTTTATCTTAGTAATCTTTCTAGTCCAAATGATTGGAGCAGAAATCAACGAAGAAAAACAAACCCGTAGTATGGAAGTGATTATTTCTAATGTAAGTCCGAAAGCACATTTCTTTTCAAAAGTCATTGCTAGTAATGCCTTTGTATTATTACAAGGAGCACTTTTGATTTTATATGCAATCATTGCTTTCGTAATTAGAAATTATCTAAGTGTAGAAAGTGCGAGCAGTATTACATCAGAGATTAGTAATGTATGGAATAGCTTAGTAACAAGTGGTTTTGCTGATAAGTTGACCTACATTATTCCACTTACTTTAATTCTAATGATTTTATCTTTCTTAACTTATTCACTAGTAGCTGGAATCTTGGCCTCTATGACAGTTAGTATGGAGGATTATCAACAAATTCAAACACCAATTATGATGATTTGTTTAGCAGGATATTATTTAGCCATTATGGCCGGAATGTTTGAAGGTAGCACATTCATTAGAATATTATCTTACATTCCTTTCTTATCTTGTTTATTATCACCAGCTTTACTTGTGATAGGTCAAATTGGAATTATAGATGTAATTATTTCGATTATCATCCTTATTATCTTTAATTTTATATTGGTTCGTTATGGATTAAAAGTTTATAAAATTGGAATTTTAAACTATTCAACCGATAAAATGTGGAAAAAAATATTGAAAGCAGTCAAATCAAAAGAAGTTTAGACTTCTTTTTTTTCTAAAATGATGTATAATAACATTCATATTTAGGAGTGATTGAATGGAAAAATTAGAATTATTAGAGTATTTATTAAATCATAGAGATTATTTTAAAGAAGTATCTTTGGAAGATTTTTCTTTACTGGCAAGCTTAGAACCTAGTGAACTGGGACTTATGAATAAGGATAATTATAAAATTACCCCTTTATTGAAGCAGATTGGTAACTATACTCTTGTAGATATAAATTTATTTCTAGAGGATATAGAAGATGTTGAAAATATTTTACCAAGAAGTGAACAGAAGTCCTTATTGGATGCTTTAGATATTGCAGACAAATGTTGTCAATATGTAGATATACTATTAGAAGAAGGTGCCCATCACCCTTGCTTAACTCAAGTGGATTATTTAATAAATGGTGCTTTTCTTTACGATACGATAATAGAAATTACATGTGAATTAATAAAGATAACGGATGGTAGATTTCAAAATGATTTAATAGATTTTGGGAATATTGTAGATGATCAAGTAGTGGATATTACAGATGGTATGAAAGAAGACTTATTACAGTTGCTAGCAAGTAGAAAAATGACATCTGGAGTAGATCTATTAAGAATTCTTAGTGATTATATCAGACAAACTTTAATGATCAATAATTTCTTTCCTATCAATTCAATGAACATTGATTATATAAATGATACTTACATTCATTGGATAGGCAGCAAAGAAACAGGACCTTTCTATCCTTTATCGATGGGAAACTATATTCAAAGTTTATCTTTGATTATGCAACGAGCTCATAAATATCAAGATTATACTAGAGATGATGAGATTTTGAAAAACATTCATAATTTAGAAGAAAGCTATTATTTATACAATTCGTATCGATATTTATATATAAAAAATCAATATCAAGAACATAAAATGCTCCAAAAATGTAAGAAAATGTAAATTATTTGTAAAAAAATAAAATATTTCTCTTTTTTCTTTGTATAATACTATTAGTCCTAGAAAAGGAGGATGTTATGTTAGAACTAAAAAAAATTAATAAAAGCTACAAAACAGGTACTTTTGTGCAACAGGCATTGAAAGATGTTTCTATTGAATTTCGCAAACATGAGTTTGTAGCGATCTTAGGTGCCAGTGGTAGTGGAAAAACTACTTTGTTAAATATTATTGGTGGTTTAGATCGTTATGATAGTGGTGATTTAATTATTAATAATAAATCCACGAAAAAGTTTAAAGCAATCGACTGGGATCGTTATCGTAATAATTGTATTGGTTTTATTTTTCAAAGCTACAATTTAATTCCTCATATTACAATATTAGATAATGTAGAAATGGGAATGACTTTAAGTGGCGTTAATAGCAAAACAAGAAAAAGAAAAGCCAAAGAAGCTTTAAAAAAAGTAGGATTATTGGAGCATTCTCATAAAAAACCAAATCAATTGTCAGGAGGTCAAATGCAAAGAGTAGCAATTGCTCGTGCTTTGGTAAATAATCCTGATATCATTTTGGCGGACGAACCAACCGGTGCTTTGGATACCAAAACCAGTGTCCAAATTATGGATTTAATTCAAGAAATCGCAAAAGATAAATTGGTTATCATGGTAACTCATAATCCAGAACTAGCTCATCAGTATGCAACTAGAATTATTGAGTTTAAAGATGGTAAAAAATTAAGCGATTCTAATCCGGTAACGAAGGAAGAAAAAGATAATTCTATTTTAAAGATCAGAAAAACAGCGATGAGTTTTAGAACCGCTTTAAAACTATCGTTTAATAATATCAAAACGAAAAAAGGAAGAACTTTATTGACTGCTTTTGCATCCAGTATTGGAATTATTGGTATTGCCTTAATCTTGTCTTTATCGAATGGTTTTAAAATTGAAGTAGATAAATTTGAAAAAAGCTCATTATCACAAGCACCCATTGTGATTAGTACCCAAGCCATGAATATGAGTGAAGAAACAATGGAAAAAGTGACTTCCCAGGATTTGCAGAAATATCCAACAGAAGAAAAAGTATATGTTCAAGATGATATGATGGAAACGATGTTGCATACCAATATTTTATCTGATGAATATATCACATACATTAAAAAGTTAGATAAACAATTATTATCTGGGGTATCCTACCAAACTGCGATCGGATTTAATATTATCAATCATAGTAAAGATGGTTATCAATTAGTAAAAAATAGTAGTAATTGGATACTATTTCCAACCAATCCTAATACCAGCGAAAATGGTATTTTAGAGGATAATTATGATGTTTTAGCTGGAGAGATTGATGAAAGTGTTCCAGGTCTAATTTTACAAGTAGATAGCAAAAACCAGATTTATAAATCTACCTTAGAAGCTTTGGGTTTAAGTGGAGATGAGGTTTCTTTTGAAGAAATTTTAAATCAAGAATTAAAAGTGGTAATGAATGATGACTATTATCTTCAGTATGGAGAAGCTTTTGTCCCAAATCAGGATTTAGAATCTTTATATCATAATGAAAATAGTATTTCTTTAAAAGTGCAAGCTATTATCCGTGGTAAGGAAGATAAAGAATTAATTACTAGTGGAAGTGGTTTTGCCTATACCAATGCTTTAACAGAACTGGTAATTTCTAAAAATAAAGATTCTAAGATTGTAAAGGCACAACAAGAAAAAAATTATAATGTTTTAACCAACCAATCATTTGATGATAGTGTAGGTAGTACGAATACGAAAGAAATTATGTTGAGTTATCTTGGAGCAGAGACAACACCAAATGTGATTTATTTATATCCAAAAGATTTTGATGCCAAACAAAAAATTACCGACTACTTAGATCAGTATAATGAAGATAAAGAAGAAAAAGATGTAGTAGAATATACAGATATGGCAGCAATGATTTCTAGTTTATCAGGAAATATTATGGATGCTATTACCATAGTATTAGTAGCATTTTCTTCTATTTCTTTGGTAGTTTCTAGTATTATGATTGCGATTATTACTTATATTTCCGTATTGGAAAGAATCAAAGAAATTGGAATTTTAAGAGCTTTAGGTGCTAGAAAAAAAGACATCAAGCGTGTATTTAATGCCGAAACTTTTATCATTGGATTAACTTCAGGATTTTTAGGAATATTGATTGCTTATTTATTAACCATCCCAACCAATCAAATCATTGAAAATTTATCAGGCTTAGCCAATGTAGCAAAATTGAATATTGTGCACGCCATTATTTTAGTAATTATCAATGTAATATTAACCATGATTGGAGGAGCAATTCCATCTAGAATGGCTAGTAAAAAAGATCCTGTTGAAGCTTTAAGAACGGAATAAAATAAGACTAGTACTTTTCAATAAATAATTTAAGTAAGAAATGAATAAAAAAACTTGTATTTCCATAAAAGAATGCAAGTTTTCTTCTTTTCTACACAAACTAATGTTGGTGATTATATGAAGCAGAAATTAAAAGATATCAATCAAAGACTAACCATATTAGAATGGATTCTTTTTGCAATCTTTTTACTTTTAATTTATTTTCTCATCCGTACTATTTATTTTCAGAAAGAATTTTATGAAAATAAATTAGTAGAATTAACAGATGTTATTGTTTATGGTGATAGCGCTCCACGTGGTAGAATTTATGATCGAAATTATAATTTGTTGGTAGATAATATTGCAGTTCCTATTATTTATTATCAAAAAAAGGAAGATATTACACCAGAAGAAGAAATAGAACTTGCATATTCTGTTGTCGATCAGCTAGAGTTAGAATATGAAAAATTAAGTATTCGTAACTTAAAAGAATTCTATTTGGCAATTTATCCAGAAGAATGTGATGCTAAAATCACCGAAGAAGAATGGGATAAATTAAAACAAAGAAAACTAACGATCAGTGATATTGAAAATTTAAAAATTAGCAGAATTACCGAAGAAGACTTACAAATTTTTAGTGAACGAGATAAAAAAACAGCCTATTTGTATTACTTGATGAATCTAGGTTACTCTTATTCTCCAAAAACGATTAAATCGGAAAATGTGAGTGATGAAGAATATGCATATTTTTCAGAAAATAATTATAAATTGAATGGGTTTAATACAAAGGTAAGTTGGGAGAGAAATTACTTATATGGAGATACTTTAAAGAGTATTTTGGGAAGTGTTGGTAGCATTCCAAAAGAATCCAAAGAAGAATATTTAAGTAAAGGGTATGAGCTGACTGATACGGTAGGTCTTAGTAATATTGAAAAACAGTATGAAGGATTATTGAAAGGAGAAAAAGCAAAATACAAAAAAGTTAGTAATAATAGATTGGTTTTAATAGAAGAAGCAAAAAGAGGGCAAGATATTGTCCTTAGTGTTGATATTCATTTACAGCAAGAAGTAGATCAAATTATTGATCAGGAATTAATACGAGCCAAAGGAGAAGCCAATACGAAATACTTAAGTAAAACATATGTAATTATTCAACAGCCGAATACAGGGGAAGTATTAGCAATTTCTGGTAGACAAGTATTAAAGAAGAATAATCAATATGAAACATATGATATTACTTCCTATGCTTTAACAGATCCTATGACACCAGGTTCGGTTGTGAAGGGAGCCTCGATGTTGGTAGGTTATAATACAGGAGTAATAGAAATGGGAGAATATATGACAGATGAATGTGTAAAATTGTATAATATTCCAGAAAAGTGTTCATCTGCCCAATACGGAAGAATTAATGATATTGTAGCCCTTGCCAATTCTAGTAATGTTTATCAATTTAAAATTGCGATGAAAGTAGCAGGTATAGATTACTCTTATAATAAGAAAGTAACTGTTGATCATACCGCTTTTGATATTTATCGAAATACTTTTCAACAATTTGGATTAGGCGTAAAAACAGAAATTGATTTACCAATCGAAAGTTTAGGATATAGTGGTAATACGATAGCACCAGATCTACTTCTCAATTTTGCAATAGGGCAATATGATAGCTATACGCCAATTCAATTATCTCAATATATCACAACGATTGCTTCTGATGGAAAAAGACTACAACCACATCTATTAAAAGAAATTCATGCTAGTAGTAATAGTCAAGAAATAGGCGAGTTGCTGGAGATAAAAGAAGCTAATGTTTTAAATACAGTAGACACTAAAGAAGAATATTTAAAAAGAATACAGGAAGGGTTTATAGCGGTAATGGATTTTGGCTATGGAAAAAATGTCATGGGAAACAGTCCCAATCCTGCAGGAAAAACAGGAACTAGTGAAAGTTTTATCGATACAGATGGAGATGGAAATATAGATACGGAAACCACCAGTAATGCTTTTGTAGGATATGCACCAAGCGACAATCCTGAGATGACCATTACGGTTACTTCACCTGATGTAGAGGATCCTAATACCGGTTATAATTTTCGCACTTATATGAATCGAAGAATTGCACGAGAAATTTCCAATAAATATTTTGAAATCATGCAGAGAGAAAAATAATGCCATTTATAGTCTTACTGAAAACATCATAACAGCAAATTATTAGAAAAGAAAAAAAGTTTTTGCATTTTTTATAATCCTAATGTATAATACATATAGGAAACAAGGAGGGATTATTATGGCAAAAGTAGGAAATAGACAAAATAAGACTTTAGTTTGTACTGTTTGTGGTAAAGAAGGATATAGAAAAAGTAAAAATGTAAAAAACACAACAGATCGTTTAGAACTTAGTAAATACTGCTCTAATTGTAGAAAACATACCACACATAAAGAAAAGAAGTAAAGACTAAATATAAAAATTCAACATCAATTAACCAAAGAAAGAAAATTATCAAAATAGGTAAAAGCAAATAGGAGAATAATATTCTCCTATTCATTTCTAAAAAGGAGGTTTCAAAATGATTAACACAAATGATTTAAAAGTGGGTATGACCATTCAAATGGATGGAAATATTTTTACAGTATTAGAAACTGGACATGTAAAACCCGGAAAAGGTGCTGCTTTTGTGACAGCGAAGTTAAAGAATTTAAGAACCGGATCTATCATTGAAGAAAGATTTAATGCTGGAACGAAAGTAGAAGCTGCCCGTATTGAAAAGAAAGATATGCAATATCTATATGAGATGGGTGGTACTTACTATTTTATGAATATGGAAACTTATGATCAAATTGAATTAAGTAAGGACACTTTAGGGGATGATGCAAAATACTTAAAAGAGAACCTAATGGTTAATATTACTTTTTATGAAGGAGAAGTTTTAGGATTATCTCTTCCAGATAAAATTGAATATGTAATTACCCATTCAGAACCAGCTGTAAAAGGAAATACTTCTAGTGGTGCTATGAAAGATGCAACTTTAGAAAATGGTATGACTATTAAAGTACCATTATTTATTGAAGAAGGGGAGACTGTTTTAGTTACTACTAAAGATGGTAAATATGCATCTCGTGCTTAAAGAATGTTTTTTTGGATAAGATCCAAAGAAAACACATCAATATTTCAAGGAAAACAGATACTAAGAGAATATTCTATTTAATAAGAATATTCTTTTTTTTTAATCATATCTTATAATAAAAGGAGAAATGGATATGATAAATAAGCAAAGTTTATGGTTTTTAACATTATTTAGTTTGATATTAGTACTTAGTGTATACTATATTACGATGCCTAACGAATTATTGCTTACTAATAATAGCAATTATTTAGATACTGAGGAAACAAGTGGAGAGCCTGATGATACCAAAGTGACAATTGAAGAAAGTGAATTGTTAGTCACTATGCGTGTCAATCTAGAAGAGGAAAGAAGCGAAACCATAGCGGATTTAAGAAGTACATTAACGAATGAAGAAGCAACGAGTGAAGAAAAAAACAGTGCTTATGAGCAAATCAAATATATTACGAATCTAAAAGGACAAGAAGAAGCTTTGGAAGAAAAAATCAAACAAGAATATGGCTTGGATTGTTTTATAAAAATTGATAATAATGAAGTAAAAGTAGTAGCGATTAAAGAAAATCATGACAGTACACTTGCTAATAATATTATGAAAACGATTCAAGGAGAATTTGAAAATAAAGTTTATGTAACAGTAAAATTTGAAAAATAGGATGGGCACTTTTACTAACTCCTGATTTTCTTTTTACATACAATACTATAGGTAATGATATGTATAAAGAGTAGGAGTGAAAAAGTGAATACAAAAATTTTGACCAAAAGAGAACATGAAGTTTTCTCTTTACTTATTTTAAATAGAACCACAAGAGAAATCGCAGCAGAACTAGCAATTAGTGAAAAAACAGTTAGAAACCATATTTCCAATGTAATTCAAAAATTAGGAGTAAATGGTAGAGCAGCAGCAGTAGTGGAATTATTGAAATTGAAAGAGATAAAATTATAAAAGGATAGATTTTTCTATTCTTTTATTCTTTCTACTTCTAAACAACTAAAATATTCCATATATTTAATTAGGTAAGGTGAATTTATGTTAAAGAGAAAAGCACTTAGAAAAATTATTATTACAACATTTTCCTTTTTGACTGTGTTAGTGATTTGTATCATTCCTGAAAAACTTGGTAGTCATGATAATTATTTGGATACAGAAATTGATTTAGAATATGTTAATAATTTAGGCACAAATGAAATTTATTTACTTGGCCCAAATCAATATTTAGTAAAGACAAATATTTTATTAGAAGAAGAAAATATAAATACAAAAATTCGTCAAATTGTTGATTATTTAACAGTTCAAAAAAGTGATAAGATTCCTACAGGCTTATCGGGAATCATTCCTTCAGATACCAAAGTAAATGCAATAGAAATAAAAGAGGGAATTGTAACAATTGATTTTTCAAAAGAATTATTAAATGTTTCAGAAGAACTAGAAGAAAGAGTAATAGAAGCAATTACTTATAGTATGATTAATCTAGATGGTATTGAGGGAGTAACGATTAAAATAGATGGAGAATTGTTAACAGAATTACCTAAAACAAAAAAACAAATACCAGAAGTACTAAATCGAAATTTTGGCATTAATAAGGTCTTTGATATTGACAATTTAAATGGCATTCAAAAAGTAACTTTATATTATATCGATAAAATCAATAATCAAAATTATTATGTCCCAGTAACGAAATATCTAAACGATGATCGTGAGAAAATTAATATTATAATAGATAATTTATCTAGTAATTATATTTATGAATCCAACTTGGTATCGCTGTTAAATCAAGATACAGAATTAATTAATTATGAGATCCAAGATGAAATTATGACTTTAAATTTTAATTATAGCATTTTTACCAATGATAAAATATTAGAAGAAGTAACTTATACAATTGCAGAATCAGCTTGTGATACTTATGACATAAAGAGTGTGATTTTCCAGGTAGAAGGGGAAAATGTATCTACTACCAATCAGTGTAGCAATAAAAAGAGCTAAAGATTTAGTGGTTGCCATATTATTTTATAACGAACCTAATGGATCGAAATTCCTATAAAGATAAAAACGACTTATCAAAAAGTCGTTTTATATATACTCGAAAAATTTAAGTGATAATCTTAATAGTGCCGTTAAAGAAGTTATCTATAACTTTTTTTAAAATTTTGTATTGGAAAGACTAATTTATATTATGAATCTAGAAAAATAGAATAATCATTTATTAAGCAAAAAAACAATAGATGCTTTTAGAGAAATAATTGTTAAAATGGAGTTTTAGCAATAGGAATATTATTAACTAATTCTGATTAAACTGTCATTATAGAGATATTTTTAATGAGATTATGAACGATTAGTTCTGACTATTTTTATTGCTTTTTTTGCGATTTTATGCTAGTATATTTGAGCATTAAGGGTGAGATGGGGTTATGAGTAATAAAAATAGTACTAAGCATTTAGTTGAAAAGCAATCATTAAAAAAGAAAAAAATGCTACTTCAAATGAAGAAAGAAATTGAAATGTTAGAAAATGAATTGAAATATTCAAAATTGGTTAATTTGAAAATTAGTACAGTAAAAAATCTAAAAATATCATTAAGATTTATGCAACGTATAACACCTTATGTTTTGAGTGCAGGTATTATAGCCGGTGGGTGTAAATTAATTGGTTTTGGGCTTCCTTTTTATAGTGGTGATACTCTTAAAATAAATTCCAATACTATGAAAGAATTTGATAGCTTAGGAAATGTTAGATATGAACAACAATATGATGATTATGCAAATAGTAGCAATATTTTATATTATTATTCCCAATGGCAACCAGATATCAACGGACTTTACACAAGAAATGTTGAAACATATAAATTGGATGAGTTAACGGAAGAAGAAATCTTAAAACTGTTTAACAAAGAAGATTTAAAATTGAGCGATATATTTGGCGAACCTATTTCTAAAAAAAGGGAAACAAAAAATAATGTTACTGAAGAAGAATTGCAACAAAATGATTGCTTAAAAGCTATTATATACAGCGAGGATAAAAATAATTATATTCTTTATAAAGAAACAAAGGAAGAAAATAATGTGATTACTGCTGCTTATTTGGCATTGACAGCAGTAGTGGAACTAATACCATTCTTTATAAGAAGGAATATATCAACTTTTGATTTTGATGATTGTGTCAGTGAAATAAAAAGAAAATATCCGGCTGTAGATACAGACGAATTGATAAAAAAATTAGAAATTAGAAGAAGCAATTACAATAGATTAATGAGGTAATAATGATGTTTAAAAAAAAGATAGTATCGAATAGTAATACTAAAAAAAGTTGTTTTTTAGATGAATCGCCTGTTTTTAAATTTATTAATCCAAATGGTAATGATAAACTTTCTGAAATGAGTGGATCTGATTTACAAGATTTAATAATACTAATGGACGAATATTATATTCAATTGAGAAGCCGATTAGGTTTTGAACAATATATTACATTTGGATTAGAATTGGAATTTGAAAATGCTATGAAAATCAGAATCATGAATCAATTAGATGAAGCTTTTCCAAATGGCGATTGGAAAATTAAATCTGATCATTCGCTGAATAATGGTGCTGAAATTGCTTCACCTATATTAAGAGATAATGAAACAACTTGGAGAAATTTAGATAAAGTGTGTTCAATTGTAGAACCTTTAGCATCAATTGATAAAAATTCAGGAGGTCATATTCACATTGGAACACAAGTGTTAGGAAACGATAAAAAATCTTGGCTAAATTTTATTAAAATATGGTCGGTCTATGAAAATATAATATTTAGATTTGTTTATGGTGATTTTCTAACTGCAAGACCTTATATGTTAAAATATGCCGAACCTATGGCTAAAGATTTTTGGCAGGACTATGAAAATTTGAAAATTACTAGTGCAAGTTTAGAGGCAGTTATATACAGAATTTCACATAAAAGAAATCAAGCAGTAAATTTTAAAAATGTTTCATGTAATATTCATAATAAATTTTGCAGTGATAGCACTATTGAATTTAGATGTCCAAATGGATCTTTAAATTCAGCAATTTGGCAAAATAATGTTAATTTCTTTGTAAAGTTATTAACTTATTCTCGAAACACAGCTTTTAATGATGATATAGTACAGCAAAGACATCAATCTAATTTAGATAAATTTGCAGAATTAAAATGGTATGATGAGATATATCTTGAACAAGCATTGGAATTATGTGATATAGTTTTTACAAATAACTTTGATAAAATATACTTTTTAAGACAATATTTAAAATCGTTTCAAGTTCGTAAAAAAAATGCAGATTACCCTAAGACACATGCATTTACAAAAATTTAAACTACAAATTAACAAAAAAAAATAAAAGCAGAAATCCGAAAGAAAATTCATAACTAACAGACTTCTGCTTTTTAAATTATCACAACTGAAATAGTAAAAATCAACAAAGTCAACTTAGATTTTTGTGCCAGAGGCTTGTTAGTTATGAAGAAAAAAATTTACTAATCTCATTTCTAATACTAATATCATTTTATTAATAGTCTCTTTGATAAAAAAAACCAACATTGCAAAGTTAAGTATCTCCCTTTTTATTATATGCAAGTCTTCTTGCTTACAGACTAATAACATCATAAAAAAAGAACTTTTGACAAGTTCTTTTAATTTATCAAGTTCGAACTATTCGAACAGATTTCCTAATGGTGCGTGAGTAAACCACATTTGGAAATTCGTATTAAGGCCAATTTCTAAATTTAATATAACATATATTTTTAAAAATTACCATTTTATTTTGGTTCTATATCATAGAAAATATGCATTAAATCATGGTATGGCTCATATGTTTTTTGAGTAATTTTTATTATTTCTAAAATTTCTGAAACAAACTCTGAATCTATTACTTTTTGTTTTACAATTCTATTTAATTTATTTTCTTTGTCAATACTAAAATATACTAATCTATTTAATGCTGCATCAATATCTACATAATAATTGTTATATTTTTTCATTGATATTGTTTTAACTAACAACTGATTAACAAGGAAATGTACAAATAACATTTTTTGTTCATCATTTAATTTATGATAATCTGTATTAAATTGATCCAAAGATTCTTGTATCAAATTCTGATTATATTTTATGATATTATCTATAGATATTTTCTTTCTCATACTATTTATAAATTCTTGTCCATTTTTAGTGAGCGCCTTACCACTTTCAGAAACAAAAATATTCATATCTATTTTATAATAATTATTTAAATAAATATAGTTTGTTCCTTTTTTTGGAGAAATAATAATTAATTGATTGTTAATCATAATTGGATCTTTTATATTTTCATCTAAAATAATTCCTATACATTTTAAAGGAGATTTGTCGATAACAACGTCTGGATAATATTTTTTATTTTTGTAAGTAATATATTGTCTAGAGTAAAATTTATCAAAAGAAGTTAGATGATACATTTTATGAATATTTGGTAATGAAAAGTAAGATATTGATTCTGCGTTAATAATTGAAAGACGTTTATCACGTATATTATCTCCTAATTCAAATAATGCAATAATATCCTCCATTGTATATTTATCAATATTATTATAAATTCTATCAAATTTTTGAGAATAATCTCTACCAATATTTTTCTTTTGCCCCATAAAAATAATAGGTACTTCATCTTCTGAAACGGTATTATACCATAATTCATTAAAATTATTAAAAACTTCTATTTTTTCTTCTTCACTAAAATCATAATTATTGCATAACATTTCTATATTATTTTTACAGGCATTGAAATCTCTTCTCCAAAAGGCTTCTCTATCAAAAATTCTAGTATTTTCCTGATGATAACCATTACTACAAAAGCGCGATAAATATTCGGGTGACTGAAACGCATACATAACACTGGAGTTTATAGAATCTGTTACATAATATTGATGCAATTTAAGTTCACGCATTTTTCCTTCAAAATTCATATAAAGATTGTGCTGTTCAAAAATTTTATTAATTTCTTTAATTTGCTTTGTCATAATTGGTATTTTATTACTCGAAAGACCATTTTCTAAAATACTTTGCCGATTTATAGAACCAGTGCCATGAAAATAATATCCTTCTTTTACAATTTGTTCATAAATGAATTCAAGTGCCTTAACTTTTTCTTCCTTATTATTCTTATCTTTAATATTTAGATGCTTTATAAGTGTTTCCTGTATGTACTCATCTAAATTTTTATCTTGCAATAATACTGAAATTAATTCTTCTTCATTTAATTTTTCCTTAAATAACAAAAAAACAAAAATAATTTTTTCTATTAATTTTTCGACATTTTCAATACAAGAACCAAAGATATTACAAAATTGTTCTTTATCGTTTAATTTTTTTTCAAAAATATTTAATATATCTTGATTTTGAAAAAATTTATTTAATTGATTTGTTAAATTTTTTTGTTTTTGATTTACTATAAATTTAGTTTTTTCTTTTTTGGATATCTTTTTTATAATTTTATCTATATTTTTTATGTTAAGTTCATAGAGGGATTGATATATACCATCTAAAAACTTTAGAAATTCTTTTTTATTATCAAATGTATATGCTCCAACTGATATATAAGCATATTGAAAAAAAATGTCTTTTTTATAATTATTCCATAATTCTAAATTATTCACTATATAATTATCTATATTTTTTGATGGAACGATTGGTTGAAAATCTTCTAAAAATTCAAAACTTTTAGTAATATTCATTCTATCTTGAACCAGTAATTTCTGTAACTCTTCTTTGTCTAATCTATAATAGTTCAAATGTAATAGATTCATTATTTTTATATAATTTTGGTAATCAATATTTTTCATAGTTATCCATGCTCCTTTATTTATTATTTTTAAAATTTTTTACTAATTAGTATTTGTACAATAGATTAACAAAAAAATATGTATCCATACATATACAAGTAATAACTCTGATCACTATAATTATTATAACAAATATTAAATTATTTTTGAATAATCGGTGTACATTTTTGATGAACTTATTATAATTGTTTTTTAACTTTTAATGTACCAAAATCCGCCCGAGTTTGACAGTTGATGATTAATGAGACAGAAGATTAACCTTTATAATATAAGGCTTTTATTTTGTCAACATTTTATCGTTTTTGTATTGTACATTGTCGTATAATGTGATCTAATGGTATTAGAAGATGGTTGATTATATGTATTTAAAAGCTTGTCTTGGTTATAAAGGTAAAATATATTTATCATTTGTTCAAGGTTATAGAGATAAAGATGGTAAAGCCAAACAAAAAACCATCAAAAAAATTGGTTACTTAGAAGATTTAAAAAAATTGTATGATGACCCTATTGCTCATTTTAAAGAAATTGCCAAGCAAAGAAACGATGCAACTATGACAGAATACACTATTAAAAATTTAAACACCAAAATTATTGATAGTTCATCAAAAGCTAAAAATTTAGGTTATGTTGTTTTAAAATCAATTTATGAAGAACTTGGTTTAAAAGAGTTCCTTGGCAACAAAAATAAAGATTTAAAAATAGATTTTGACTTGAATAAAATTTTTTCTTTATTAGTTTTCTCTCGTATATTATATCCTGGTTCTAAAAAAGATACTTTTGATAATAAAGATAGATTCTCTGAAGATTTCGATGGTTTCACTTTGAAAGATGTTTATCGTTCTTTAGATTATTTTAATTCTTATAAAGATGATATTGAATCTTTACTTTAGAATAACTCTAATAATAAATATAAAAGAGATACTAAACAACTTTATTATGATTGCACTAATTATTATTTTGAAATTAACTATAATGACGAAGATCTAGTTGATGAAGAAGGCAGTATATTAGAAAAAGGCTATCGTAAAAGAGGCCCTGAAAAAAATCATCGTCCTGATCCTATTATTGAAATGGGACTATTAATGGATTCTTCTAACATTCCTATTTCTTATGATTTATTTCCGGGTAATGAATCCGAAAAATTATTTTTACTCCCTATTGCAAAAAGGACTAAAGCTAATTGTAATTTAGGCAGAGTTATTGTTGTGGCTGATAGAGGTTTAAATACTTCTGATAGTATTTTTCATCTTGCTGGTAAAAATGATAAGAATAATAAAGATGGATATATTTACGGACAATCTGTAAGAGGGGCTGACCAAGAATTTAAAGATTGGGTTTTAAAACAAGATGATTATATTGATGAACCTATCCTTAATGATGATGGTACTCCTGAAACTTTTAGAAAAATGATTTTTAAAGATGATAAATTTGTAGGTTTTGAAAAATCGCAATCTATTTTTAGACACAAGTCAAGAATTTATCCTAAAGAGTTAACTATTACAAGAGATGGCAAAAGAAATGCTAAAGTAAGAACTGATCAAAAACAAATGGTTTACTATTCGCAAAAATATGCTGACAAACAAAGAAGAGATAGAAATCAAATGATTGAAAGAGCTAAAGACTTAATCAACAATCCTCGAAAATATAATAGAGTCACTGCTAGTGGTGCTGCTTCTTATATTAATAATATTAAATTTGATAAACATACTGGCGTAGTCGCTGATGGTTTAGATTTATCTTTAAAACTAGATAAAATTAAAGAAGAAAAAATATATGATGGCTATTATTCAATAGTCACCAGCGAATTACATATGTCTGATAAAGATTTAATAGCTAAATATCGTAATCTATCTAAAATTGAAGATACTTTTAAAGTTACCAAGACTGAGTTTAATGCTCGTCCTATATTTGTTTGGACTAAAGAACATATCGAATCACATTTTTTAACTTGTTTCGTCGCTTTAGTAATAACTAGATTACTTGAACAAAAGCTTGATAATAAATATTCTATTCGTCAAGTAATCAATTCTATTAAAAATTATAATAGTATTAATTTAGAACATGATTTATATGTTCAAAACTATAATGATGAAATAATAAACAGTTTACATAAAATATTTAATATAGATTTATCTAAAAAATATATGACTTTATCAGAAATTAAAAAAAGTTTAAAATTAACCAATGAGAGGTTCATTGTACAACATGCAAAAAATGAGTTAGCCTTTATTTTTCAAGGTTTAACTCATTTTTACTGTCAAAGCTAAAATCTAATTCTACAATATTTTACAAGATTTGCCTATACCCCATTTGTAGGGAATAGTTAGTGTGATTTAATATAGTTTTCTAATTCTGTTAATTTAATCCTTTTACTCAAGTCATTAATATAGATTTCATTAGAGTAATTAAAAGCAAGAAAAGTCATAACATTAATAATAATTCTGCGTGGCTCAATGTAACTTAAATGACGTTTTATCAATTTTTCTTATACTACCATTTATAAACGTTGGAGTAGTATTACAAAAATCACAGATAATCTCTAATCTTTTTCTTAAAGACTCCTCCATATCAATTTCTTGTTTGATTACATTAATCATAAGCACCAACCTTTCTTCTAGGTTGATTTTTTCATATAAACGAAAAAATCAATCATTTCTGATTGATTCTTATATCAAAAGTTCGAATAGTTCGAACAGATTTCCCAATGGAGCGGATGATGGGAATCGAACCCACGTGGTCAGCTTGGAAGGCTGAAGTTCTACCATTAAACTACATCCGCAAATATTGTTTGTCTTTTGAAAGTTAATTTATAAAAGACAATATTAATTATATCAGTTTATATTTAAAAGTCAATAATTTTTTTAAAAATTTGTGATGCAATAAATTTTTCAATTTCTATTTACTGTGATAGCTGTAATAAATATCTTTATTTATAAAGAAAGTATAATAAACAATACGAGTACTTGCAATTAAATTATTACAAGTACTCATGCTTGTTGACTATATATTTGGTTTTCTTCCTTCTTTATTTAAAAATATCATCATAAATATTATATTTTATAATGGAGTCGCTGATCGTGAAACCATTTGCTACTTTGGTATTTATTTTGCGAATATATTCATTATCAACTTCAGTATTATCTGCACTTACAAATTTATTTTGATTGGCAAAATAAGTGCCTTTGTTTGTTACCCAACTTCGATTACTGAAAATAGCGATTCCTTCAGAATTACTTAATATATCTTTTCCTACAAGTAATCTAGAATCATATTCTATACCAAATAAATTCAATATTGTTGGTAGAACATCAATTTGACTTCCGACTTTATTTATCTCTACTTTGTTTTTCATCTCGCTATTCCAAATGATAAAATTGCTGCGGTTTACTTCCACAATTTCATCTCTTTCATAACTAGATACTTCATTAATTTCATCTATAGATAAAGTATAAGGGTAGTGATCTCCTACTAGAGCAATCACCGTATTATCTAAAATATTTTTTTCTTCTAGTTGCTGAATTAAAGATTCTAATGCTCTATCAAGTTCTATTTGACTAGCTAAGTAAGCTTTTACATTATTGGAGTAAGGAAGATCTGCTACTAAATTCTTATTTTTAGAAGCAATGTTATTACCACCAGTAAAGTTATAAGGAGCATGTCCACTTACTGTTATATAATAAGTCATAAATTTTTCTTCCGTACCATATTTAGGGAATGTTACATTCATTAAGTCAATATCGCTTGGTAACCATCTGCAGTTCATCTCTAATTCTAATCCGTTTCTACATCCTGTATAAGAATAGAATCCAAGTGTTTTCATCGTTTTATTTCTTTCATAATAAGAGTAGGTCCAGTTATGATAAGCATTTGTTGTATATCCTAATCGATTAAAACTATTTCCAAGAGCATAATAAATATTTGGTGTATTACTTTTCCAATTTTTCAGAATGGTTTGTGTTGGAATTAGTCCAGTAGTAGCTTGAAATTCTCCTCCCGTTGTACTTAAGAAAACAGGAGAATAGAAGTTGTTAAACACAAATCCATTATTGATTAGTTTATATAGAGTAGGGGTTCTCTCTGCATCTACTGCAATACTGTTAAATCCTTCAGCTAAAATAAAAATCAAATTTTTTCCTTTGAAGTATCCTGTATAGTCATTTTGATTTGTAGGAGCAGTGTTTTTCAAATATTCTAATAGCTTTTTTTTGCCACTTTCGTTGGTATTAGCGATGAGCCCATCAAAGTCAATATCGATTTGATTATAAGTAATGACCTCTTCTGGTAATTCTTCTTCCTCATTATTTTCTGTATCTTTTTCTTCTTCTGCTTCTTCTACAATGGATTCATTAAAACCAAAAATACTTCTTTTAATGTCTAATCTAGTATAAGTAACTAATCCAAAATTTAAAATAGTTTTTCTATCTTCTCTGATATGAAAGTAGATGTTATAAGCAGAGTATAAGCCATTTTTATCCCACTGTAATGATAAAATGCTGATGGTATAGAAAATTATGATTAATCCTAAACCGATAAAGCCTTCTTTTAGTTCAATTTGATTAAAATCTATTTTTTTTCGTAGAAAAAACCAAGCAATAATTGGAATGATGAAAAGGAAAATGATAAGTATATTCTTTCCTAAAGCATCCACAATAATATTGGTAAAATCGAGCGCTTGACTCGCTAACCCTATTGTTTCAAAAGAAAAAGGTACTGAAAATAAACTATAGAAAATATAACTGAATATAAAATAAATACAGAAGAAACTAGTGAGGATCAGACTAATTACCTGATTGGCTTTGTTTCTAAACACACTGCTAATTAGTGTTAGAATAAAAATAACAGGAATACTAAATAGAATTGTATAAAGAATATCGATTCCATTAATATGATGATATACCGATAGTTTATAACTAAATTCTAGATATAAAACTAAAAAAATATAAAAGAATAATTGATTTTTTTTCATTACTACCACCACTATTATTACTTATTTATATTATATCAGTATCTATAACTTATACAAGACTTTACGATTCTTTTTAGAGTGTGTTATGATAGTAATGGAGTTGATAATGTGGGCACAATTGATACTTATTTAAAACAATATGGTAAATATACTTTTTTGGAAGAAGAGTTTAATGAGGTGGATGCTGTTATTTTATCTTTACTCTCTTATGTAAATCTACTAGATATTGTTCCAAGTGCTAAAAAGGGAAAGATATTATTAGGAGAGGCTTCGCGATTGTTTTATCAAAAATACACGAAAAAAGAGATTAATCATAATGCTTTGTCAGTAAGAAATGCTAGTCATTTATTGGGTAAGATAGCCAAAACCAAACGCTTTCAAGATCTTTATTTATACAATTATCACTATGAAGTAACATTTGATATGCAATTTGGTGCTATGTGTATTATGCTTCCAACTAAAGAAGTATATGTTTCTTATGAAGGAACAGATAGTTATATTAGTGGCTGGAAAGAAGATTTTATGTTTTCTTATATGTTTCCTACCAATGCTCAGAAAGAGGCTATTCGTTATTTAAATCAAGTAACTGGTTTCTTTGGCCCTAAAATATATGTTGGAGGTCATTCTAAAGGTGGGAATTTGGCTTTGGTTGCTTCTATGTTTTGTAAGCCCAGTGTTCGTCATAAAATCATAACCGTATTTAATCATGATGGACCAGGATTAAGAAAAAGGGAATTTGAATCCAAAGAATATCATAAAATATTTCCTAAATTAGTAAGCTATGTACCTAAATCCAGTTTTGTTGGAATGCTATTAAGACATGCAGATAATTATATCGTGATAGATAGTAAAAATAAGAAATTAATGCAACATGATGCTACTTCTTGGATAGTTGAAAAAAATCGATTTAAAAGAGCAAAAATCAGTGAATTTAGTAAAAAGGTAGAAAAGGGGATTATTTCATGGCTGGATCAATTAGATGATAAAAAAAGAGAGAAATTTGTTAGTAATTTATTTAGTATTTTCAAAAAAGCTGAAATCCATGATTTGAATGAGTTTAAAAAGTCAAAGCTTAGTAGTATGATCGAAATTTTAAAAGAAACTAAAAATTTAGATAAAGCAACTAGAACGATGATGTTGAATTATTTAAAAGCATTTTATAATGAGATAAAGGAGTAGCAAAAGATGAAAAAAACAGAATATATTCAGAAAATAGAGGAGTATTTTATAGAAACCAAAAATAAAGAAAAGATTCCAGTTAGATCTTTGCAGTTAGAAGTTCTTAGTGTAATGGATGAAATTGATAGAATTTGCAGAAAAAACCATATTCAGTATTTTTTAATTGCTGGAAGTAGTTTAGGTATCGTAAATTATGGTGGATTTATTCCTTGGGATGATGATATGGATATTGCGGTAGATATTCAGGATTGGCCTAGATTTGTGGAAGCTATGAAAAAAGATATAGGGGAAAATTTTTATTTTGATTGCTATGAAATAGATAAGCGCTATAATACCATTTCTGGTCCATGGATGAAAGTTAGAAAAAAGGGAACTTATATTGAAGAAGTTAATTTTTTATTAAAGAATCGTTGTAAAAGAGGAGATGGAATCTTTGTAGATGTAATTCCTTATGGTGGAATAGCAGAAAATAAATTTATCGATGAAGTAGAAAGAACAGTTGTGAAATTAAATATGTTATGGATTGTGTTTTTAGATAATCTGCATATTAATCCAATTCCTTTTAAGAGTTTTGTTTATTGGTTTAGTAAAAAATGTATGAAATGGCATCGAAATAGTAAATTGGTTTCTCAACCAGTTTCTGTTCCCTGGGAAAAGTTTTTAAAGGAGCCAGTGTTTTTAAAAGAAGATGTGTATCCAGTGAAAGAGTATCATTTTGAGAATAGAAAGTTTTATTCTTACAACAATATAGAAAAAGTATTGAAAGAATGGTATGGTCCCAATTGTTTAAAAAAATGGAATGGTAAGAAGTGGGAAGAAACTTTACCTGTTTCCAAAAGAAAGCCAAAGCATACCAAAGACATTAATTTAGAGGGTGATTATCCAAAGAAGTAATTGACTTCTTTTCTTTTTTGCAATATTATGAATATATGAACAGTCATTCATATAATGAAAGGAGCTAGAATATTATTTTATGGAAAGTAAGGAATTATTAACAGAATTAGGAGATTTTTTTAAGATTTTTGCAGACCCTACTAGAATTCGAATTTTGGAATTACTAACGGAAAAGGAGAAGTGCGTAGGAGAGATTGCAGAAATACTAGAAGTTAGTCAATCAGCCGTTTCTCATCAGTTAAAGATTTTGCGTCTTGCTAATGTTGTTAGTACAGAAAAGAAGGGGCAGATGGTTACTTATCGGTTGGCAGATGAGCATATCCGTATTATTATTCAATATGGTCTAGAACATATTAGGGAGGAAAAGAATGAAAAAGATTTATAAAGATTTGACTAGAATTATTCTAAGTGCCATTTTATTGGTTCTTTCCTTTTTTATGAAGGAGAATAGTCTTCTTTATTTTATATCTTTGCTGGGTAGTTATCTTATCGTTTCTTATGAATTATATATTCACGCGTTTCATCATATGTTAGAGAAGGAATTTTTTGATGAAAATATTTTAATGATTTTGGCTACTATTGGTGGTTTTTGCATTGGGGAGTATCGCGAAGCGGTACTTGTGGTTTTACTCTTTCAAATAGGAGAGTATTTATCCGAAATAGTAACCAATCGTACTAAAGAAAGTATTACTGGATTAATGGATTTAAGAAGTGATGTCATTCATTTGATTCGCAATAATCAGACTTTAACAGTTAGCACTAAAAATGCTAAAAAAGGGGATATATTTGAAGTGTTACCGGGGGAAGTAGTTCCATTAGATGGTACTGTACTAGAAGGGGAAAGCTTATTAGATACATCCAGTTTAACAGGAGAATCTATACCTCGTAGTATTTCTGAAGATGAACCAGTGTTAAGTGGAATGGTAAATATAGATAGGGTGCTTAAGATCAAGGCAACTAGTACTTATGAAACGAGTACTGCTAGTAAAATTATTGATTTGATGGAGCATTCTAATGATAAAAAAACTAAAACAGAAAAGTTTATTACTAGATTTTCTAAAATTTATACTCCAATAGTAGTATTATTGGCAATTCTTATTGCTGTTATTCCTATACTATTTGGATCAGATTTTGAAAAAAATTTATATCATGCTTTGATATTTTTAGTCATGAGTTGTCCTTGTGCTTTAGTAATTTCTACTCCTTTGGGATTTTTTCAAGGAATTGGAAGATGCAGTAGAGGAGGTATCTTAGTAAAAGGTAGTAATGAACTAGATCAATTGACAGAAATAGATACTATAGCTTTTGATAAAACGGGAACTATTACCGAAGGAACATTTCAAGTAACACATGTGTACACTAAAAAGAAAAAGTTGGATTTATTGGAAATTGCAGCTCATTGTGAAGTGTTTAGTAACCATCCTATTGCCAAATCTATTGTGAGTAGTTATGGGAAAGAAATAGATCGTGGAGAAGTGTGTGACTTTCAAGAAAGTAGTGGTAAAGGAGTTACTGCTAAGTATCGTGGTGTTGTTTATCATTTAGGAAATGCTTCTTATATGAATGATCAAAAGATAGAAATCGATTCCCAACCTATAGATGGTACTGTCATCTATGTTGCTAGTGCAAAAGGATATCTAGGATATTTGATTATGAATGACCAAATCAAACCGAATGTTAGAAAAACTATATCGAGTTTGAAAAAGCTAGGAATATCTAAAATTCTATTATTATCTGGAGATCATAGAAAAACAGTAGAAGAGGTTTCACAAAAAGTAGGAATTACAGAGTTCTACGATTCTTTACTTCCTCAAGATAAAGTTGCTAAGGTGGAAGAACTTACCGAAACTTATAAGGTAGCTTTTGTTGGTGATGGTATGAATGATGCTCCAGTCATGAAATGTGCTAATATTGGCATATCTATGGGTGGTGTTGGGAGTGATATCGCAATCGAAGCAAGTGATATAGTACTTATGAGGGATGATATTAGTACGATTCCTATTGCGATTATGATTTCTTCTTTTACCAAAAAGATAGTAAAATGGAATATTTTTCTAGCTATTTCTGTTAAAGTATTGGTGTTATTGCTAGCATTATTAGGATTTTCTTCTATTTGGATGGCTATTTTGGCAGATGTTGGGGTAACTTTGCTTTCTGTTTTTAATACATTTATTATTGCCCTTAAACCATTAAAGAAATCAAGATAGCATCTGATATTATTTAAAAAAGAAGTATCAAAAATTGTTGGACCCAGCTTTTCGTAGAATAATTAAAGATAAAGTAGAAAAGACAGATAAGATTAAAACTGGTGGAGGGCATCGTCCTTCTGTATTGTATCAATATCATAATCCTAATCATGAAAAATAATTTGTGAGGAAGTAGAAGAGTTTTTCTTCTTTTTTTATTAAAAATTAATATTCAAAACAAGAGGTAGAAAATGAAAATAATGGTATAAAAAAAGTTATATATTTGATATACTTTAATAAGTAGGAGTGATAATATGGATTTCTTCAATCAGAAATTAAAAATGATCAAGAGAAAATCAAAGAGCTATTTGTATTGTGCTATTTTATTTTTAATTTTGTCTAGTCTTTGTTTTGGTTGGGCCTTTTATATAGCAGATAGTGCAAAAAGTACAGAGGTAACTTTGCATGAATTAATTTATCGTGGAAGTACTAAGGAAAAAGAATTTGTGAACTTAACTGTTACAGAAGTTCCTTATCGTTTTGCAGAGTATGATTCTGATACTACGAGCCCTAAATATTATTTTTTAATGGATGAGAATTATTTATATATTGGATATTTGGATTATGGTACATATTTAACATTGAATCAAGAAGATATTCAGAAAAATCCGATTACCATTCAGGGATTTACCAAAGTGATTCCGGATGATGTTATTGATATAGCGATTGAAGTTTATAATGAAGAACTAGGGGAAGAATTTTTAACTAGAGATAATTATAAAAGTTATATTGGTGAAATTTGTATTGATACAACTAGTGATTTAGGAGATAATGTTCTCCAAATGATACTTGGTGCTTTATTTTTGGTGGTAGCTATTATTTATTTTATTATTTATTATAGTAGAAATCGCAAAATAAAAAAGATTCAAAAAGATACGATGTTATGGGAAGAAGTAAAAACAGAATTAACTAGTTCAGAAACGATAGATTATCCTAAATTCGGCCTTTATTTAACACCCCGCTATATAATAGATGGTTTCAGTGGATTCACAATGATTTCTTATGCAGATATTGTATGGGTGTATTTATATGAGCATAAGTATAATGGGGTTACGAATAATCGCTATTTAATAGTAGTTACTAAAGATAAAAAGAAAATAACTGTTGCAGGACTAGCAGGGTTTCATTCAAAATCTAAAGATACATATCTAGAAATTATGAAACAATTATATGAAAAAAATCCTAATATGTTAGTAGGATATACCAAAGAGAATCAAAAAAGAGTGAAGGATTTATATCAAATCAAATAGTAAGGGAGGATATATGGCAAAAAAAGATATTACCAAACGAAAAAAAGGAGAAGTTATTTACGATGCTCAAATTGAAGGTGAACCAAAAAAATGGAAACTTGATAAGATTGTTTTAGCTATACTTCTTTTGGCTGTTGTTTTGTTAATTATGTTACTTAGTTGAAAGTTTGTTAATTGCAAGCTTTTTCTTTTTTTAATTTTAGAGTATAATATTATTGGTGATCAATCATGTATCATGTTATTTATCGAGAAAAAGAATTTTATAAGTTGGCAGAACCTATTTTGAGAAATAGTGAATTTCAAAGAAGAAGAACTTTTCTTCATCACCAGGATTCTGTATATGAACATTCTTTAAGAGTGGCATGGACTGCTTATAAAATGGCCAAAAGAATTCAACTATATAAAAAAATTAATATTCAAAATGTAGTAATTGGTGCTTTGCTCCATGACTTTTATTTAAAGCCATGGAGGGAAAATAAAAATCCAATTTTTTGGAAAAAACATGGTTTTATTCACGGAAGTATAGCAGCAATGAATTCATATCAATTTTTTCCTGATTTAATGAATATTAGAATTGAAAACGCAATTAAAAGACATATGTTTCCTTTGACGGTGATACCACCTAGATATATAGAAGGATGGATTATTACTATGGCAGACAAGTATGTTTCTTTAGAAGTGTTTAAAAAGCCAAAAGAATTACCTAGATATATTGGAATTAATCTTTCTAAAGAACAGCTGTTGTTGAAATGTAAAAAGGCTTATAAAGTGACAGCAGATTTTGTTTCTCATATGTATTGAGAAGAAGTGAGTGATGATGATAAAGAGCGATAAATTATTTAATGCGACCAATTCTCTTATTATTGGAATTAGTTTATTAGTAATTGGTATTCTGATGTTAGTAGGAAGAGATTGGTTGTATATTAATTTTATAAATATATTTTTGATTGCGGTTTTATTTTTTTCTATTAAAAAATTTTTCAATTATTTTATTGGGAAGAAGAAAGATAGGCAAATGAATTTTACTACTAGTATTTTAAATTTGTTATTTTGTTTGATCTGTTCCTTTTTTCGAAATATTCCCCTTTCAATTTTACCAATTGTCTTTGGGGTATATTTACTGTTAAATGCTAGTATTAAATTTATAAATGGACTTATTTTGTGGAAAAACAATGCCAATGGAAAGCTAACAGAATTTACGATTGGTTTGATTTATTTAGTCTTTTCTCTTTCCATTATTTTTTCTCCTATTAAGAATTTAAATGTAGTTCTTGTTGTAATTGGTATTTATGTTGTTTTATTAGGATTGAATTATATTTTTGATTTTATTACTTTTGTAATTCCTAGACGAGTTAAGAATAAGGTTAAAAGAAATATTCGGATTAGTTTGCCAGCATTTGTAGAAGCTATTATTCCTTTTACGGTATTAAATGAAATCAACTATTTATTAGATAAGGAAAATTATGATAAACCTTTCGTTTTTGAAGAAAAAAGTGAAGAGGTAGTTCCTGATTTAGAAGTAATTGTTCATACATCTAATCGTGGGTTTAATAGAATGGGACATGTAGATTTATATTATGATGAGCATGTAATTTCTTATGGTAATTATGATGATAGTTCGACCCGTTTTTTTAATATGATAGGGGACGGCGTTATATTCACTACAGATAAAGAAAAGTATATTCCATTTTGTATTGAGCATAGTAAAAAAACATTATTTGTTTTCGGACTAAAATTAACGAATATTCAGAAGAAAAATATTGATAAAGTTATTCGAAAAATATTTGATAATTTATCTAATTGGAAAAGTCCATATGAAGAGGCACTTACTAAAAAGAAAAAAGTAAGTATGAATGATTATCGAGATTATGCAAGTCGATTATATCAAGCTACCAATGCTAAATTTTATAAAGTGAAAAGTGGCAAATTTAAAAACTATTTTGTATTAGGTACCAATTGTTGTAGATTGGCAGATAATATTATCGGAAAAAGCGGGATTGATTTATTAAAGATGAATGGTGTGATTACCCCAGGTACTTATTATGAATATTTAAATCGAGAGTTTCAGAAAAAGAATAGTATGGTAATTAGTAGAAAAATATATAATCAAAAGAATGTAGATAAAAAAACAGTTCAAGAAATTTTTAAGGGCTTTTCCAAATAAAAAAAATAGTTTCATACTATTTTTTTTTGGTTTTTCTATAATAGAAATATGAGATTCCTAGGACAAATAAAATTACTAAAATAATTAATGTAATAGAAGAATATTCTTCCATGATTTGGACAACTTTAGTCCAGTTTTCTCCCATAATACTACCTAAAATTGTTAACACGGTATTCCAAATAGTAGTTCCTATCGTGGTTAGAATGATAAATTTAGGAAAAGGCATTTCACTCATACCAGCAGGAATAGAAATTAGGCTTCTTACTATTGGAATAAAGCGGCAGAAGAATACTGTTTTTGCCCCTTTGGTATCAAACCAATGATCAGCCATTTCGATATCTTTTCTCTTTAAGCGCAGTATTTTTCCTATTTTTCCTGATACAATTTTAATTAAACGATCTTTATTTAAAATTTTTCCAATGAAATATAGAATGGTTGCGCCAAGAACAGAACCTATTGTAGAAGCGACAATTACTCCAACTATTGTTAAGTTGGTTGTTGTTGTCATAAATCCACCAAAACATAAAATGATTTCCGAAGGAATAGGTGGAAATACATTTTCAATCATAATCAAAAGTAGAATTCCTAAATATCCAAATTGATTCATAATAGAGATAATTATTTCTTGCATAAAACCCTCATTTCTTTCTTTATATTTATTCTAATATAATTTATAAAGATTGTAAATCATTTTATAGTAATCCTTTCTTAATAGTTGACTTTAAAAAAATCATAGGTATAATACAAATGGGTGAAGTAATATGGATGTAGTAAATGTATTATTTGAAATTGTAGAGCAGAATAAAAATAATTTAGAGTGTTTAATAGATGTTTATCAATTGACTTTACTTGATCAAGATCAACCTTATTTTTGGCAAATGTATAAGCAGGTTGTTTTAAAATATCCTCATGAAAAGTTAAAAACAAATTTTAGAGAATCTATTAAAAAAGTAGTAGCAGCAGATGAAAAAGCACTACAAAAATTGGCTGAAATTACTTTTGATAAACCAAAATTAGAAAGTGTTTTGCGCTTTTATATTCCTTATTTAATGTGGGAAATGATCGATTCTGCTAATGGTATAAAGAAAGAAATCCAAAAGAAAAAAATCTAACCTTGAATTTTACTTTTAAAAAGTAGAATTTTTAATGGTTAGACTTTTTTGCTTGATGCAGAAATATCTTTATTGTTAAATCGACTTAATGAGTTCTTTACTTGTTTGAAAGAAGATGATGGTAAAGAACCATATATATATGATAAAATAATGAATGTACCTATTGTTTTAGATAAAAAATAAAGGATGTTAATTATATATCATCGATCATGAATAGTGGTGCAGAATATATAGATGGATCAGTTATTTTTAACAAAGAGGGAAATACTGATTTTACTTCCATAGATTATGGTGCTGAAGGTTATTATAACAAAATTGCTTGGTCAAAAAGATTAGATTCTAATATCCAATATATGAGAGAAAATAATGAAAATTTTTATGGAATAAAAGACAATGGCAATGTACAAATAATTACAGTTCAAAATTATTCTGATGATGAAATTAAAAATTTAGATGAGCTTAATGAATTTATTCATGAATATTTAGTAAGTAGATGATATGTTTATCTAAGAAATAGTACTAATATATAATATAAGAAAATCTTAAAATAATTTTGGAGAAAATATGAGGAATGAACCGAGTTTTAAAGAATTGTTGATGGAAGCTTTTGGAGATAATCCTATTAGTTGGATGAAATGGATTGTGGTACTTGTAGTATTTATATTATCTTTTTATATTCTGGTATTTAAGATATTTGGTAAAATTTGGTATAAAGCTGATGTAGAGAGAAAAATTGAAAAAGCACAGGCGAAGGGTAATGTATTAAGAGGTACTTTAGTTGATTCTTATGTTAAGTATCATGAAGATAGTTTGCAAAGAACTTTTGTAGGGCGTTATCAATATGAACTAAAAGGAGTGAAACATAAATATTCCACTTCATTTCCTTTTGAGATGCGTCCTCCAAAAGTTATAAATTTGTATTATATTAATTCACCTAAGAGGTTATTTTGTAAGGAATCCTATAGACATAACCCTTTTTTAGGAATTTTATATTTGATAGGAGTGATTTTTCCGTTTGCAATAGCTGGATTTGTTGCCAAATTGCTAGGATTAATTAGCGTATAAAGAGAATTCTGAATAGTTTTGAAAATAAAGCTAAGCATTTAAAATTTGCTTGGCTTTTTAAATTCTCATGTCTTGCTAGAATATTTTCTCTTTAATAGTTCAAATCACTGATTGAATGCCAATAAGATTAGTTTTAGGAATATGAGTTATATTTTCTTTATTGTTTGCATCACGATTGATTTTTTTCTAGCACATAAAAAGGTTAATCAAAATTAACCTTATCTTTATGTGTGCCGTGCATGGCGTATAACTAGAGGGTGAAAGTCCCTTACACGCGTAGGTATCAACGAAGTGTTAGAGAAGTACAACGCATCAATCGTGAGATTGGGGCTGAAGGAAGTATGGAGCAAAATCGTGGCTCAACGGACAGAAATTTGATATAAAGGCTGTATAAACGGATAAGGTTGCAAAACAAACCAAAGTCCAAAAGATACACGTAAATTTATGCAGTAAATCAAGTGAGTAAACGAGGAAAGTTATATGTCTTACCGCGGGAGGTCTCATGGACATTACTAGGGAAACGACGAGGAGTACAGGAAAAGTAATGGTCGAAAAAGGTTAGTCATGAGAAGTCAGCAGAGGTCGTAGTACTAGTTAAACTAGGAAGGACTGAACAGTTTGTAGTGTCTAAGTACACTGAAATTACGTTAGTTATAAATCAGAATTAATAAGGAAGAGAGTAAAAGACGTAATCTTTGAAAAGGCTTCTAAAAGATACTGATAGCTAATGTTGAAATTAGAAAGGAAAGGACAAGTATGGAATTACTAGAAAAAGTACTATCAGGTGACAACATTTATGAAGCGTACAAGAGAGTGTATAGCAACAAAGGAGCAAGTGGAGTAGATGGTGTTACTGTTGATGAATTAGAAGAATATCTAAAACATCATCTAAATGAAATCAAAGAACAAATCAGAAACAGGAAATATAAACCTAATCCAGTCAAAAGAGTGTATATTCCGAAAGATAATGGTGATAAAAGAGCGCTAGGAATACCAACAGTAATAGATAGAGTGATACAACAAGCAATAGTGCAAGTTTTAACTCCAGTATACGAAGAACAATTCAGTGAAACTAGTTATGGATTTCGTCCTAAACGTTCTTGTGAAATGGCTGTTGTTAAAGCGCTAGAGTATTTTAATGATGGTTATGACTGGATAGTAGATATAGACCTAGAAAAATTCTTTGATACAGTATGTCATGATAAATTAATAAGCATTATAATGAAGACTGTACATGATGGTGAATTAGTATCCTTGATAAGGAAATTTCTAGTAAGTGGAGTAATGGAAAATGGTGTTGTTTCACCAACAAAAGTTGGAACACCACAAGGTGGAAATCTATCACCTTTATTATCTAATATCATGCTAAATGAATTAGATAAAGAACTTGAAAAGCGAGGCTTAAACTTTGTTAGATATGCAGACGATTGTATAATCATGGTTAAAAGTGAAAAAGCAGCGAATAGAGTAATGGAAAGTATAGTAAAATTTATTGGAAAGAAGTTAGGATTAAAAGTTAATGCTACTAAAAGTAAAGTTGATAGACCCAGAGGAATAAAATATCTAGGTTATGGATTCTATCAAAACAAAGGCGGAACTTGGAAACCTAAACCACATCTTAAATCTATTCAAAAGTTTAAAAGGAAGTTAAAACAATTAACCAAAAGGAGTTGGAGCATATCATTAGACAATAGAATAAAAATGCTAAATTATGTAATAAGGGGCTGGGTAAACTATTTTAGAATTGCAGATATGAAAACTGAGATGAATAGAATAACCCATCATCTAAATAGGAAAATTCGGTGCATAATTTGGAAGCAATGGAAGACTTGCAAACACAGAATGAAATGTTTGCAAGTTTTAGGCGTGGATAAAGATAATGCTAAAGCATGTGCTTATTCGAGAAAAAGTTATTGGAGAAACAGCATGTCTATAATAATTCATAAAGCAATCTCCAATGATAGATTAAGACAAAAAGGACTAGTGTTTCCACTAGACCATTACCTAAAAGTACATACTAATATAAACTGAACCGCCGTATGCCGAACGGCACGTACGGTGGTGTGAGAGGGGCAAAATAAACTAATGTTTATTTTTCTCTACTCGATTACTATTTATTTTATTTAATACTTATGTTAATATATAGTAGGATGTGATAATGTGTTTAGTAAGTATATTAATTATATAAAAAATAAAGTTGCCAATTTTAAAAAGCTAGATAAAAATAAAAGAAAATCAATAATACTAATGATTATTGTTATTATAACATTGTTTACATTTGTTATTGGAGCAACCTATGCTTATTTTGCTGTTCAAGGAAATAGTGGTAGTAATATTAATACCAATGTTATGTCAGGTGTAGTTGATAATTTATCGTTTTATTTTGGTGAAGAAATAAATATTCAAGCAACGGAAGAAAACTTTGGTCAAGGTATGGGTAATTTAAGTGATGCAACTACTGCTAGTGCTATGCTTAGGTCTAATGATGTAACTAATACTGCTAGGGCTACATATAATATCTATTTAATAATAGAAAATAATAATTTTGTATATACAACAGAAGAACAAATACCAGAGATTGTTTTAAATGTAACTGATCCTAATGGTAATGTAGTAGAAAATATAACTGGATTAGTACGTTATGAAAATGGTTTTGATATTACAACTAGAACTGGGGGTTTTTTATTAGTTGCTGATTATGTAATAGAAACTAATAATGTAAGAGAGACTATTCAAAGTTGGGATATTGAGGTAACATTTGTTAATTTAGATAGTGATCAACAAGCCAATACAGAGAAAAGTTTAAATGCTAAATTATATTTAACCCAAGAACAAATGAGTTCTTATGAACTAACAGAAATAAATAGTATAACAACAGTTAGTACCCATGAAAGTGTTACAGCCACCCTTAATTTGACTAATGGTAGCGCTGGAATAGATAAATATTATTATGGTATAGAAGAAGTAAGTGATACTATTTCTTATACGGGAACTAGTAATGTAAGAAGATTAAGTAATTTGGCTAGTATAGATACTGTAGAATATGTTGAAAGTGATAGTAATACTTATGTATTTGATAATTTAAAAGAAAATAGTGATTATAATATATATAGTTATGTTGTAGATAATAATAAAGTAAGTTCTAATGTATATACAACTACGGTTAGAACAGATGAATATATATATCCTAAAATAAATAATGTCGAATATGATGTAACTTTAAATAGCATGACATTAAATGTAGATGCTAGTAATGGAACTAATGAAATAGTAAGTTATATGTATAGTATAGATAATGGTAATAGTTATGTTACTAGTGAATCTAATAATTATACATTTAATGATCTAACTGATTCTACTACTTATGATGTAAAAATTAAAGTTGTTGATAGTTATAATCGTGAGTCAACAGTCTATTATGAGGCTATTACAACAGTTGTTTATATCCTTCCAGTTATTAGTAGAGTTGATGTAGATACTACTTATAATTCTATTAGTTTAACACCAGTTGGGGTTGATGGTACATTTGCTATAAGTAAGTATTTATATGCAATTAATGATGGAGAATATCAAGAAAGTAATGTATTTAGTAATTTAGATGAGAATACTACTTATAAAATAAATGTTAAAGCAATTGATAGTTATGGTAGAGAATCAATAGTATATAGTACTAATGTTACTACAGATGAGTATATTCTTCCTGTAGTAACTGGTGTTACTAGTAGTTCTAATAGTAATTCTATTACTTTAAATATATCTGCTAGTGATGGAGATGGTAGTGTAGTTACTTATCATTATTCTAGAGATGATGGTAGCAATTATGTAACAAGTAACAGTAATAGTTATACTTTTACAGATTTATCAAGTAATACAATTTATTATATTAAAGTTTATGTAACTGATAGTAATGGTCGAGTTAGTGGTGAGTATAGTACTAGTGTTTCTACTAAGTTTCCATCACTGGCTCAATATGTTATGAATTTATATGTTGAAGATGGAGTAAATGATATATATTTACATGATGGTGTAGGTACATATGGTTCACTTGAGGCAGGAGATAATTCATATCGGTATGCTGGTGGGGATTATGAGATAGCAGATGCATATAAAGGGACGTATGATGAAATATTTGGAGAGTTAGTATTACAAGATGGAATGTCCGGAAGTTTTTATTTAAGTTATGAAATGGAAAATAATTATTATTCAGTGT
>CALVOY010000006.1 GCA_944350415.1 uncultured Bacilli bacterium
TTTTATAAATCCACTATCTAATCTTGGTAAGTTATGTGGTCCATTATCTGCAATAAACCAACCGCCTGTAATATCTGCATATTCATTACCCAAATAATATAAATTAGTTTCTAATTTAGTTACTTGAGGACCAGTCCAAACACTCTTGAAACCATTATTGGATACTGTTCTATACCATATATAAGTTGTTCCTTCATCACTTACTGTCAGATTTCCAGAAGTCGTTCCTGTTGCAGTTGTAGAATCACTTGGAGCTGTATTTGAAGTCGACTTATAGTATTCATAATGCTTTACTCCACTAATTGCAGTTCCTGCTGTTGATACTTTGATTGTTGGTGGTGTAGATACCCAATTTGAGCTTCCTCCTGTGATTACTGGTGCTGTTGGTCTCTGATTCGTTATCGTTATTTTATAAGTTTTTATGGTTCCACTTTGTGCTGTTACAATCACACTTACTATATTACTTCCCCAGCTTAATGTCTTACTTCCTGTTCCACTTACTGTTGATAAACTGGTTGCTGCTGTTGCATTTACAGTTACACTACTTGCCTCTACAGTTAATGTGTAATTTGTGGTAGACGGATTAAATGCTGGTGTTATACTATAGCCACTTACCGATAATGCACTAAGATTAGCATTTGTATTTTTTGTAATTGTATGACTTACACAGCCACTACTTGCACTATTTAAGTTACTGGTTGCTGTACTTGTTGCTTTTACATAATAGGTTCCAACTGCCGATGGTGCACCGGATAATGCCGTTGTACAAGTATTATTAGAATAATATTTATAGGTATAACTTAAGGTTACAGCTGTTCCGTTTGGATTCTTAGCTGTTGCAGCATTCGCTGGAATGGCACTTCCTGTTGCTTCCGCTGTTTTAGCTGTTAATGTAATCTTTGGCGTTCCTTTCGTAATGGTATGTGTTACACATTTAGATCCTGATTCATAATCGCCATTCCCGCTACTTACTGCTTTTACACTATAATTCCCTACATTGGTTGGGGCTCCACTTAATGCTGTTCCACTACAGTTCGTTGAAGAATAGTAAGTATATGTGATAGTAGAACCACTGGTTGCTGTTGCAGTATTGGCTGCAATGGCACTTCCTGTATAAGTTGCACTCTTTGCATTTAAAGTGATTACATCGATTCCTTTTCGTTTTACTATAATTGTATAATCTTGCGTATTTCCATCTTCTGCTGTTACTTTTATTGTAATTGTATTATTTCCTACATTTAAATTCTTACTTCCCGTTCCACTGACACTTGCTCCGCTATGATTCTTAGTCGCATTTACTATAATACTGCTTGTTGCATTTGGCACTGTTAGACTATAAGATGTCGTTTCACTTGTAAAGTCCGGTGTAATACGATATCCTTCTACGCTTAGACTACTTAATGTCGCATCATTGCTTTTTCTATGAACTTTTACTGTATAAGTCTTTTTACTTCCATTTTGTGCTGTTACAATTACACTTATGGTATTATCCCCTACATTTAAATTCTTTTTTCCAACTCCGCTGACACTAGCTACACTACTCGTTGCAGTTGCACTTACAGTGGTGGTTGTTACACTGTTGGCTACACTACATGTGTAACTGGTTGTGCCACTTGCAAACGCTGGAGATAAGTTACAGTCGGTTAAACTTAAACTACTTAAATTGTTGTTCGTATCTTTTTCCCTTGTTACTGTTATTGTATAAGTTTTCTTGGTTCCATCTCCTGCTGTCACCACTACACTTACCGTATTACTTCCTACATTTAAACTCTTTTTTCCCGTTCCTGTTAGACTTGCCTCACTATTATTGACACTTGCATTTACAGTAATACTACTTGTTGCATAGGGAACACTTAATGTATATGATGTGATATTGCTAGCAAATGTTGGCGAAATTGCATGCCCTTCTACACTTAAACTCTTTAATGTCGCATCACTACTTGCTTTTCTAGTAATTACCACATTATATATTTCTATCAAACCACTTTGTGATGTTACCGTTACTTTAAATGTATTGCTTCCTACTTTTAAATCTTTTTTTCCTGTCCCTGTTACGATTGCTACACTAGATGTTGCTTCAGCATTAATTACTACACTGGTTACATTATTTTCTACCGTTAAACTGTAATGATTATCATCTTCTTTTACGATTGTATATCCTTCTACACCAATGCTTTTTAAACTAGTATCGGTATCTTTTTCTCTTGTTACTGTAATATTATAAGTTCTTGTTGTTGTTTTATCTTCCGCTGTTACTTGAATATCAAAACTATTTTCCCCTACACTTAATACTTTGCTTCCTAATCCTTCTACATTCGATACACTTTCCGTTGCTTGTCCTATTATCGTAATGCTATCTATATGATATGGAACGCTTAAACTATATGTCAAAATATCTTTAGAGAAAGTAGGTGTTATTTCATATCCTTCTACCCCTAAACTTTTTAAACTTGCATCGGAGTTTGGTAATCTTGTTACTTTTATGGTATATGTCTTCGTACTTTCGTTTTGCGCTGTTACTTCTATATGAATCGTATTTTCTCCTACATTTAAGTTGTGCTCTCCATCACCAGAAATACTTGCTTCACTACTATTTGCTATCGCTGTTACAGTTGTTGCCGTTACACTATTTTCTACTGTACAACTATAACTTGTGATATTACTATTAAATTCTGGTGATAATGTACAGTTTGTTAAGTTTAAACTTTTTAAGGTATTATCCGGATCTTTTTCTCTTGTTACCATAATTGTATAGGTATTCTTAGTTCCATCTTCTGCTGTTACGATAACTTTTACTGTATTACTTCCTACTTTTAAATCATTATTTCCAATTACTTCATAACTTGCTTCACTATGATTTACGCTTGCATTTACTGTAATATTGGTTACACTATATGGCACTGTTAATCTATAATCTGTTGTAGTACTATCAAACTCTGGTTCTATTCTATATCCTTCCACACTTAAACTCTTTAAGCTGGCATCACTACTCGCTTTTCTCGTAACTACTATTCTATATACTTTTACACTTCCACTTTGCGATGTTACTGTTACTGTGATTATATTCTCTCCTACATTTAAGCTGTGTTCTCCAGCACCAGAAATACTTGCTTCACTACTATTGGCTATTGCTGTTACAGTTGTTGCTATTACACTATTTTCTACTGTACATGTATAATTTGTCATATTACTATCAAATTCTGGTGATAATATACAGCTTGTTAAGCTTAAACTTTTTAATGTATTATCGGTATCTTTTTCTCTTACGATTCGGATGATATAGTTAGATGTTACTTCTCCACTTGCACTTGTTACTTTTACTTCATAATCATTATTTCCTACTTTTAGTTCTTTTTCTCCTATTCCTTCTACTACTGCTCCTGTTGTGGAAATGTTTTCTATCGTAATCTTTTCTACTTCATATAATACATTTACACTATATATATTATTTTCAACATGTGTTAAATGGTATCCTGCTACCCCTACATTTGCAATACTAGCATCATTCGATAACTTCCTGTTTACTGTAATTTGAATTACTCTAGTAGTTCCATTTTCTGCTGTTACTTGAACATTGATTACATTGGTTCCGACTTCTAATTCATATCTTCCCAACCCTGTTATCGTTTGGGTTTCTTCTTTTTTATTGGCTACCACTTCTACACTTGTAGTTTCATATGGCACTTCTACTTCATATAAGTTACTGTCATCACTATAGCTTGGTACTAGACTATAGCCTTCTACTCCCAAACTTGCTAAATCTGTATTCCCTGACTCTTCTCGAACCACTCTTAATATATATTCTTGCGTTTTTTCTTTATTGGCACTCGTTACTATTGCTCTAAAAAAGTTTTCTCCTACTTGTAAACCAAAGTCTCTACTAATCTGCGTTATTTCTACTGTTGCTTCTGTATTGGTTGGTATTACAGCAATATCTACTGTTTCTACTTCATTGGGTACAGTTACTGTATATTGATATTCTTCATTACTAACACTAGTAAATAGATACTTCTGATTGGCTACTACCCTTTCCACTCCAGTATCTTCAGGATTGGTTGGTTCTGTTGCTGCCATATTTCTATCGCTATTGGCATAAACATTAATGCGGATTGCCCCTTGTTTTCCCATATACTTTTCATCGGTCCAGTCAAGATCTTCTCTAATCCACATTCTTACTCTAAATTCTTTTAAATATCCTTTGGTATTCTTTAAAATTGTTTCCTGATAAACGGTTTTCCCATTTACATTCTTTATTAATGTATCACTATAGTCATCCAGTGTTTTTACATTTCCTTCTATATCTACAGAAGAACTTATCTCTTCCTCTGTACCACTTGTAATATCCGTTAAATAAAACTTAATGGCGTCTAAGGGTATAGTACTGTTTTCGGTTGTCTCTGCTACTACTTCATATTCCAAATCACTTCTAGAAAGACTGGATTCTATTTTAAAATCAAAGACATTACCTGCCCCTACTTGTGCTTTTCCTTCTTCATCGGAAATTGGCATAGCATCGGTAATCGTAATACCATTTCCAATACCACCATTTTCTGTATACTTAAAAGTAATAGAACCTATTTTCAAGCTGTTTTCGCTATTTCCTTCCCTTATATAACTAAAAAAAGAGACACTTATTCCTGCTGTTATTAACAATAATGATATAACCAATAATAAACTAATCATTAATTGTTTACTTCTATTTTTCATAAGTCACCACTATCTCCATTCTCATTTTAAACCATCTCTATTCTGCTGTCAAATATTTGGCCAAATTTCTAATAGAACAATTTGTTATAGAAATATTTTTGTTATATAAATAAATTGGCAAAAGTATTTATATCAAATTTAAATAAAAATAATAAAATAATAGAAGCGACTATAAAGGGACCAAAAGGAATCATATGTTCTCGATCCAATACATAAATCAAAATAGAAACTGGCAGAGCAATGCTACTAGCTATAAAAATGACAAAGATTCCTAAAACAGGGTGTAACACTAACCCCGAAATAAACATTAATTTTACATCAGCACCACCTAGAGTTTCTTTCTTAAATATCCAGTTACCAAAAAGCATAATAAGGTACATTACAAAAAAAGTAAGAATTCCACTTCCTAATTGTAGGATACCATCTTTTAACCCTAGGTTCAAAAAATTAACTACTATAATAATAGCAGCACAAGTAAATGTCACTTCATCTGGAATAATCATATAAGTTAGATCACTTACAATTACAATACTAAATAAAGATACTAATGTTAAAGCGATAATTAATTCATAACTAAAACCAAAGGAATAGAAGCAAACTGCAAATAAGGCCCCTGTTACTAATTCAATAAAAGGATGAAAGATAGATATTTTTCCATGGCAGTTTCTGCATTTTCCTTTTTGAATGATGTAAGATAAAATCGGAATTAGTTCATACCAGCAAAGCTTTTTGCCACAATTTGGGCAATAGGAATATTTGGGCTTTACAATAGATTCCCCTTTTGGCAATCGATAGCCTATTACATGATAGAAGGAACCAAAAATGGTTCCTAGTATAAAGAACACAATCAAATATAGAAACATTGTATAGCCCCCTAATTCATATTTCCTACAGCTCCATAAATATCAAACATTGGAATTACGATAGATAATAATATGAATCCTACTGCTATTGATAAAAAGATAATCGTAATAGGTTCCACTAAATTTTTTACTACTGTAATCGCATTTTTATGTAAGCTACTATAGTGATCTGCGACTTTCTCCATCATTTCTCCTAACTTTCCTGTTGATTCTCCTGTTACCAACATTTCATAAGCAACTACTGGAAAAGCCCAATGACCTTTAAAAGATTCTGATATTTTTCCTCCCTTGCTAAGAGTATCTAAAGTATTCATAATGATTTCTTTATAAACTTCATTATTAGATATTTTAGATAGAATTGCCATACTATCTGTAATATGAACACTATGGTTCAAAAGTTGGGAAAAAGTCCTAGTAAACATACTAACTTCACTATAAATTATAATTTTTCCAATAACAGGAGTTTTCATTAATATAGTTTGTACAACTTTACGAAATGACTTTATATTTTTATAAGCCATAATCAGAATAATCAGAAAAGCTGCAATTCCGATAATCACTGCTATATAGTATCGAGACACAAACTCACTAGCATTAATCGTAAAAATAGTAATTCCTGGAAGTGATGTATCCATATCTGAGTACATTTTTACAAAGCTAGGAACAATGTAAACCAAACAGAATATTACAACAATAATAGATACAACCATAATAATAAGAGGATATGTAAGAGCTGTTATCATTTGTCTTTTGGTTTGATCAATAGAATTATAATAATCACTCATTTCATCTAATATGGTTGGTAAGTCTCCTGTCATTTCACTAGCTTTTACCATGTTAATTAACAGTCTTGGAAAAACATCACTCTGGTTCTCCAAAGCAGTACTAAATTTTTCTCCAGCTACTAGATCATATACAATTCTTTCATATACTTTTCTTTTATTTACATTTTCTGTTTGCTTAGCTAAAATACGAACGGAATCTACAAGTGGAATTCCTGCTTTAATATATGTGGATAATTGAGTAAGGATAAAACTTAGTTCACTGCTCTTAAAACGAGTTCCAAATAAACTAAGATTCATATCTAAACTAAATTTCTTTCGTGGTTCAATTTTGATTACTTCATATCCTTCGTTGGTTAGAAAAGCTTCTACTTCACTAATGCTTTTTGCATCAAAAGAGCTCTTGATTATTTTTCCCGCTTCATTTTTTACTTGATAATTAAATGTTGTTAACTCTTTTTTATTTTCCTTTTGATCCGCTAACATTTCTTCCATATTACCACTGGATGAAATAGTTCCCATTGTCTCTTTTAATAATTTCTTTTGTCTTTCTTCTTTTTCTATTAAGAGCTCTTTTTGGATTTGCTGTTCTTTTGATCTTTGTACTAATCTTATGGGAAAACTAAAAATATTTTTTACCATATGATAAGTTCCAATAAATATATTCATATTATCAACCCTTTTGCTACTTTCTATTCTATTTTAAGTATAGCATATTGCTGCTTTTTTTTAAACATTTTTTTTGTTTTTCATATAATAATACAAAAGGAGTGAGATTATGTTTGGAAACGGTTTCTATCATCCTTATATATATCAACCTTACTATCAAGCTGCCAATATGGCTAGAAATTTAGGTGGTTTAAGTGGTGCTAGCAGTATCGCTAGAAATGGAATTGGAGCAGGTTTAGGAAAAGGTCTTCTAAGTAAGTTTAGTTTTAGCGGTTTCTTAAATGGTGCTAGTAAAACCTTGAATGTAGTAAATCAAGCTATTCCCATCCTCTATCAAGTGCGACCTATGATCAACAATGCTAAAACGATGTTTAAAATTATAGGAGCAGTACAGGATAACGATAGCCCAAGGAAAGCAATTTCTTCAAATGCTAACAGCAACGAAGTGCATACGACGATAAATCATACTACTCAAGAGCAAAATAGTATAAATCGAAAATCTGAAAATGATGTTGCCCCAGAAAATCCCGTTTTCTTCATATAAGAACTATACAATTTTAGAAATTGCTCGTAGTTCTTTTTTTAATTGCCATCTTCTTTCAAAATACTTCTTTGGTAACAAAGACAGTAATTTTTCTTTTTGGTTTTGTTCTTTTTTTAAATATTCTATAAATAAAGGATCCTTCTTTTCAGATAAAATAGGACCATATAAATAATCATGATAACGATATTTTTTTTTTCCTTTTTGAAAAAGGATAATTGGATAGATAATATTTTTATCTTTTACTAGTGTTTCATCAGCGATATAAAATCCTAACTTGCATATTTCGCGTCTTACTTTATCTGCATCACTATTTGGAGATAAGATAATTTTATCTACCTTTTGATATTTCTCTTTGGAGTATTTTAGAATTCCTATCATATTTAGTCCACCCATTCCAGAAATAATGATCGTATCAATATCTTCTTCTATGGGGTCGATACCAGATCCTAGTTTTAATAAAATTTTATTTTCTACATGATATTTTTGAATGTTTTCTTTGGCACCTAGAAGAGGTCCTTCTTTTATATCAGAAGCAATTACTTTCTTTGGTGCTTTGGTTTGAACTAAGTAAATACTTAATAGAGCATGATCACATCCGACATCTATCACAGAACAGTTTTCTGGTATTAAATTGGCAACAGCCAATAGTCTATTATTTAATTTCACTTTCATAATATCCCTCTATCTCATTATAGCAGAAAAAAAGACTATTTCTAGCCTTAGTTTGTTAAAAAATCTTTTAGTTTTCTACTTCTAGATGGATGTCTTAATTTACGAAGCGCTTTGGCTTCGATTTGACGAATTCTTTCTCTTGTAACACCAAAGATTTGTCCTACCTCTTCTAGGGTTCTACACTGTCCATCGTCCAATCCAAAGCGAAGTCTTAATACTCTTTCTTCTCTATCTGTTAGTGTTAAAAGAACACCGCTTAATTCTTCTTTTAGCATTTCACTAGTTGCGTATTCTTCTGGAGACATGGTTCTTTCATCTTTAATAAAATCTCCTAGATGAGAATCATCTTCTTCTCCAATTGGTGTTTCTAAAGATACAGGATCTTGACTAATTTTATAGACTTCACGAACTTTTTCGATACTGATTCCTAGTTTTTTAGCAATCTCTTCATCTGTTGGTTCACGATTTAATTCTTGGGTTAATTGTCTTTGTACACGAGCTAATTTATTAATGGTTTCTACCATATGTACAGGAACACGAATGGTTCTGGCTTGATCAGCTATGGCACGAGTAATGGCTTGTCGAATCCACCAAGTTGCATAAGTAGAAAATTTAAAACCTTTCGATGGATCATATTTTTCAACGGCTTTCATTAAACCAATATTACCTTCCTGAATCAAATCCAAAAATAGCATTCCACGCCCAACATAACGCTTGGCAATGGATACCACAAGACGAAGATTCGACTCTGCTAACATCTTTTTTGCATATTCATCGCCCTGTTCTGCTCTTAGTGCATACTCATATTCTTCATCAGAAGTAAGTAAATTAATTCGACCTATTTCTTTCAAATACATTCTAACAGGATCATTAATTTTAATATCTTTCGATAACGCTAAATCTTCTAGATCAACAAGTCCACCGTCTTCACCGTCATCGTCATCCATATCTCCCTGCTCTGAAGTAATCTCAATATGATTATCTACTAAAAAATTATATAAATCATCTAAAGAATCACTATCTACATCTAATCCTTTTAATTCTTCTGCTAATTGCTCATAAGTAATAAAACCATTCTTTTTTCCTAAATCTAATAAACTTTGTTTTCTTTCTTCGAATGTTTTAATTTCTTTTGTCATTATAGTCAACTCCCATTTTCACTTTTAAATGTTTGATTTTAGTCTTGTATTTAACTCTGCTATCTTTAGTCCAATTTTTGCCTGTATCATGACATCGTTTTCATTTTCCATCTGTTTTTTTAACTTTTTAATCTCCTGTGTGATTTGATATTCGCGAAGGGTTTGAATATCATCCAATAATTCTTTCTCAGTTACCTCTTGATTAAGATCTAATTCTAAAGCTTTTTTGAGTACAGGTAAAAGCTTTTCCTTATCACTTAAATAGGTATAAAAATCGGCTGGTGTTATTATACCATACTTTTGATAATAATAAGAAATCTCACTTGCTAAAAAACGTTCCTCTTCGTTTGGAAAATTAATTTTTCCCTCATTATAATAGTTCAAGCATCTCTTATCTACTAACATATAGTATAAAAGTGCATAAGTTGCTAGGTAATATTTATCCTTTTTGATGGTAGGTGCTTTCATAGTGAATGGTTTCTTTTCTTCTTGTCTTTGCTCTTTTTCTTTGTTTTCTTTCAAGAAGGACAATAACCTTTTTTCCAAGGTATTATAACTTATATCGAATTCTTTTGCAAGTTTTTTTAAGATAAATTCGCGATGAATTTCATCTTCTATTTTACTAGTTTCTTCCAAAACACTGCGAATATACTCTGTTTTTTCTAAATCACTATTTAAATTTATATTCGATTTTAAACGTTTTATGCGATAATCACTTAAGGTTATCGCATTATTTACTAAATTTTGAAAAGCTTCCTTTCCATATTTCAAAATATAGTCATCTGGATCCAGTCCATGATCTAATTCGACTACTGACACTTGACATCCTAACTTTTCTAATTCACTTCCATTATCTAGGCAAGCTTTTCGGCCCGGTTCATCTCCATCAAAGCTTAAAATTACATGGTCTGATAAACGCTTAATTAAAGCAGCTTGTTCTTTGGTCATAGCTGTTCCCATAAGACCTACTGCATTTTTGATTCCTGCTTCTTTAGAGCGGATCACAGCCATAAAACCTTCCATCACAATTACTTGATTTTTACTACGAACAAATTCACGAGCTAAGTGATAATTATAAAGTGTTTCTCCTTTTTGAAAAATTTTAGTTCCTTTGGTATTCACATATTTATTTTCTTTTATGCCATCATAACGCCTACCAGAAAAACCGACTACTCTACCATTTAAATCATATAAAGGAAACATAATTCTATTCATGTAAACATCTTTATCTTGATTAGATAGTCCTATATCGTTTAAAACATTTAAATTGTAACCTTTACTAACAAGAAGCTTCGTTAAATGATCATTTTTATCTAAACTTAGACCAATTTTATATTCTTGAATCATTTTTTCATCGATCTGGCGATTGGATAAATATTCTTTCGCTTTCTTAGCGTAACTACTATTCATATTATTTTGATAATATTTGTGGGCTAGTTCATAGATTTCATATAATTTATCATTTTTAGAAGATTTTTTTTGAATATTTAATCCTTTTATTTCTACCCCTGTTTTTTGAGACAAAATATATAAAGCTTCTTTAAAAGAAACATGCTCATAATCCATAATAAAATTAAATACATTGCCACTAGCACCACAAGAAAAGCAGCGATAAATTTGTTTTTCACGAGAAACACTCATAGAGGGGTTGGTATCATCATGAAATGGACATACTCCAAAGAAGTTTTTCCCCTTTTGTGTAAGAGGTAAATAGCTAGAGACAATATCTACAATATCCACTTTACTGCGTATTTCATTAATCACATTGGTATTATCCATAACCCACCTCCAATAAAACATATTATAACACCATGTTTCGACAAATTCTACCGAATTTTCGTGATAAACTTAAGATATGAAAAATTTTAAATACATTTTGATTAGCAGTATCATCATCTTTGCTTTAAACTTCTTGGCACACTTTGTGTTTGATATCTTTCAAAATGATATCATAGCTGTATTTTTTCCAACCAATGAAAGTATTTTTCAACATATGAAAATGATATTTACTTGTTTTTTTATTTTTTATTTTATCTTATTTATAGTAAGGAGGAAATTTCGTTTTGAGAATGTTTTTTTAGCTAATCTGATAGCTAGTATTAGCACAATAGCATTCTTTTTAATCATTTACATTCCAGTTTATTTAAGGTTTGGAGAACATATGATTTTTACTTTTATTTTATTATTTGTTTCTATTCTATTTGGACAATATATATCCTCTTCCTTCTTAAGGAAAAAAGATTATAAACAAATAGATATTCTTAGTATTATTTTAATCTCTATTATCTTTATAATCTTGGGATATTTAACTTATCATCCAATGGAAAACTTTATATTCTGGGATCCACAACATGAAACCTATGAAAGAGTCTTGAAATAGACTTTTTTATTTGGAATATTATATTCTTGTATCCATTATTGCTTTCGAAAATTTATTGCTTTCCATAATTAGATTTGTTCATTTAATTCAAAATTTTTCTTTTCTTCTTCCACTGCTTCTATTAATTCTTGTTCTGTTGGTAAATGTAATTTATAACTAGCTGAGAAAATGTTTTTACTATCTTTAGGAAGTGTATATTTTACAACAGTTTTATTCCTTAATGTTGATAGTAAAATGCCAACTGTTGGATTTTCATCAGTATTTTTTATTTCTCTATCATAGTAATTCACATACATTTGCATTTGTCCAATATCTTGATGTGTTACTTTACCAATTTTTAAATCTATTATAACAAAGCATTTAGCCAATCTATTATAAAATACTAAATCTGGATAAAAATGATCTTCTTCCAAAGTAATTCTTACTTGTGAGCCTACAAACATAAATCCACGCCCTAATTCAAGCAAAAATTCTCTCAAATGTTTTAATATATTTTTTTCTAAATCTGTTTCTAAATATTCTATACTTTCGTTAATATCTAAAAATTCTAAAACGATAAGTCTTTCATATAATAATGAACTAATTTGTCTTTCTAATTCTCGAACACTCTAATTAGAATTTATGCACTCTTTTTCATAAAAGCTTCTTTTATTTTGTTCATCCACTTTTAATAGTTCTAAATAATGGGACCAACTCAATTGCGACGACAGTGTTGTCGCAATTGGAAAATACAAATAAAGCTTTCTCATTCTTTCTAAATTTCGTTTAGAAAAACCTTTACCAAATTCATTGGTTAGTTTTAAAGATAATTTTTCTAAAATATTATCACCATAACTAGCTCTTTCATCGCCATGTTGAATTTTCATTATAACTCTTCCAATATTCCAATATAAATGGAGCATTTCAGTATTTACAGCAGAATAAACTTTATTTCTACTGCTAATTACTAATTCTTTAATATTATCAAATATATTATTAATTTCATTTTCCTCTTTTATTAAGTAATTATCCATTCATTTCCTCCCATCTTTGCATAAGAAATCAATATTTTTCCATTCGTTTTCACTATTTTATTCTTAATATTATTATACTGAAAATCTTTTCGTTATTCTCCATTAATATAGTTTTTTAAAATAATATTTCATTAAAAAACAAGCTAACAAATAAGTTTAGCTTGTTAATGTTCTTTATTATTTTTTATATATAATTATTAATTTGTCATTTTGTAGTGAAAACTCATTTAGCACTTTTTTCTTGCTTTTTCTATCACTTGAAAATGATTATCTTCTAATAAATCATAACACTGATTAATAACTTTCTTTACTCCTTTTTTTGAAATATAAAATAATGAATATGCTAGCATTATTCTGTCATATTTTTTATCTATATTTCATATAGAATTTGCTAATTCCTCATACTTATTTGTATAAGAATGATCTGCACCCTGAATTACTTTGATACTACAATCATGAATATTATTTTTTAAATATTCTATAACAACATCAATTGGTTCGGTTAAGACACAGTCATCTGCATCTCCAAACACTATTAATACAGGAATATCAATAGTATTTAACACTTTACTTTTTCCTTCTTTACCATCAATATATTTGATAAAATCATTTTCTCCACCAGGCAAGAAATCATAGTAATAAGTTCCTGCAGCAACTTTTCCATTAGCCATAACAGAAAAATCAATTAATTCTGATTCTTTTCCTTCATTAACTAATCTTGCAGACTCTTCTTTTGCTACTCTATATTCTTCTTCACTTAAAAATTTCTTAACGAAAGAAGGAATATCACAAGGAGCAAGTAATACTATTTTCTTAATACTCTCATCCTTTTTCTTATTGTAATAATATAAAACTTTATTGCAACCATAACTATGTCCTTCGAGGATTATTTCTTTATAGCCTTTTTCTTTTACCCAATTTATTACTCCTTCAATATCTAATATACAATCTTTAAATCTTTCCAAACTTCCACCTATGATAGTAAATTCATTTTCTTTAAGTGATTCTGTTATAAAATCTCTACCTCTATTATTGAAAGTTAGAAAAGCATAATTTTTATCAGTATAGGATTTTGCCAAAACATCTAAAAATCTATTTTCATAGAAATTCCCATTTAATCCATGTACATGAATAACGATTTTATCTGCATCATTGCTAGGAGTATATAAAATTCCTGGTTGTTCAATACCATCCATTGAATATATTCTAACTAATTCTTGCTTCACATCGATTCTCCCTCTTTCATTTCATATTCAATTATATTTTGTGGTTTATCATCTACTATTGAAATAATATTGTCGCACCAAATGCTAACTAACCTATCAATTGCTTCCTTGGTATAGAAGGCATAAGGTGCAGTAGCCATAATATTTTCCTTATATTCATCCATCTTCTTATCATTACCATAAATTTCAAAAGCATAACTAATTTTGCTGACTAAACCTTGAATCTTATCCACTGATTCTTGATTGATTAAGGAAATTAAAGTAACTCTTTCATTCATAAAAACTTTTATCTCCTAGTTTCTTGATTAACCTCTTGTGAACTGGTCTTATAAAATCTACAATATTATTTCCTGTTGCTTCTTCAAATGAAATCCATTTAACCCCTTTGCTTTCATCCTCTCTAAAAATTAAAGGTGTTTTATCATCTGCTTCAAGTAAATACACAACATCTAAATGAGTATGTGCAGGGACATATTTTCCCTTTTTTATATGTCCAACAATGGGTGAAGCTGATATAGAAAAAATGGAATTATCTAATACTTTAGTCTTTAATCCAGTTTCTTCTTCTACTTCACGAACCGCAACTGAAAGTAAATCTGCTTCTCCACCTGCATGACCTCCTGGAAAGATCCAAGCATCATAGATATTATGATAAACAACTAACATTTTTGTTCTATCTTTATTAACCACAAAAGCACTAGATGCAAAATGCCCAAATTCATTATTTCTCGTTAACACGTCATCAAATGTATCAATCCATTTTAATATATATTCTTTTATTTGTACTTCCTCTTCATCAAAAGGAACATAATTTGTTATTTCTTCTCTTAAATTCATATTAATTTTTACCTTTCCTATATAATTGTATCCATCCCAATTCTAACCATAACTTAATTTCGTCATAACACTGAACTTCCACACTAGGCATTTTATAAACTACCAAGTCAATATTTTTGTTGTATATCAGGTTTTGAGTAAGTCCAAAAGCTAATTCAGCAAATGCAGCAGCACCTATATAACCTTGAAGATTATTTTTATCTTCATTCATAATAAATAATATGTCTGCTTGAATGATGCTTTTACAAAAATCCTTATGTATATTAGGATACAATTCCATAAATTTCTCTTTATCTATTGGTTTGGGGTAATCAATTACTTCATAACCCTTTTCTTTAAAATGATGAACCCAATATTTCACTTTATCCTGTAACTTACTACTTCCTGATATCACTACTTTTTTCATAGCATCTTGCTCCTAAATCAAACTCTTTCTAGTAAATGTCTCAATATCCTTGTCTATATAAATATCGATAGTGCATTTTTCTACTACTTTTACCCAGCCTAGTCCATTGATTACTAAATCTTCTCGATATTTCATTTCATAAGTTGTTTTGGCCAAATCTTTCATAATGGTTTGTCTACTTGCATTCATTTTTCTTACCTTTAAACCATTGGGAATATATAGAGTAAAACTATTTCTATCCCCTTCTTGATAATCTATTCTACAGATATTATCAATTACTAAACATTGACCCTTTTTAATTTGAAATGTTTTTGGTTTCATTTCCTTTTTGTGAATCAATTTTTTTAACATACTACTATCTACATAGTTCGCAATATTTCCCCTATCTACTAAACCTGGAGTATCTATTAAAGTTAAATCTTTATTTAAGGTAATCGTTACGGTATTTAAAGTAGTACTAGGAAGTGGTGAAATCGTTAATTCATTTTCACTTTCTGAATAATCTTTGATTAATCTATTAATTAAACTACTTTTACCAGTATTGGTATGGCCTACTACATATACTTTATCAGAAGTTTTATACTTTTTTATCTTTTTCATTAACAAATCAATATTATAATTTTTATTCGCACTAATTACGATAATATCTTCATAAGTAACATCTAGTGATCGAATATACTCTATTATTTTTTCATCTTTCACACTTTTAGGAAGTGCATCTTTCTTATTTAATACTAAAATCATTTTATTAGGTAGATATTCACGGATAGCATGAATGTCTTTATCTATATTTAATAGATCCACAATATGAAGTACTAAGTTCTTGGTTTTTCCTACTGTTTTTAAGATCTCAATATATTCTTCATTCGACTTGGTTACTACTTGGTATTCTCCATAATTCTTCATACGAAAACATCTTTGGCAAATATCATTTTCTAGACTAGTTACGTAACCTTCTTGAGTAATATTTTCATTTTGTAGTAAAATCCCACACCCTAAGCAACATTTTTTCTTACTCATAATACTCACCTTTTTTCATAATACTATTTTTGGCATATTTTTTTAAAATTTTTCCTTCTATCAAACGATTCAAACTAGTAATTTTTAAATCTTTATTACCAAGTGGATCTACTAAAATAGTAAACATTCCATAACGATTACCACCATAGATATCGGTAACTAGTTGATCTCCAATCATACACATTTCTTGTTTTTGAAAACCATATTTTTTTCTTATTTTTCGATATCCTCTGGATAAAGGCTTTAAAGCATTTGCTACAAAATCACACTCTAAATATTCCGTATAAGTTTTTACTCTAGATGTTACATTATTCGATATAATTACAATCTGAAAGTCTTTTTTCAAAGAAAGCAACAGTTTTTTTACTTCGTCTGTTATGATATGTTGATCAATCAAGGCAATGGTATTATCTAAATCAAAAACTAAACATTTAATACCTAGTTTCTTCAATTTTTTATAATTTATATCTTGTATCCTTTTTTGATACATATTTGGATAAAATTTCATCAAATCACCTATTTCTATTATATATAATTTTCCATTCAATGTAAAAGAAAAGATTCTTACTGTAATTCAGAATCCGGTTGTATAATAAATAGTGTTGGTGGTGTAAAAATCACTACACTATTTTTATTTAATAAAAAGACATGTAATCTGATACAATGTAATTGCTTAATAAAACATTGAAAGGTTGTGATTACATGTCTAATAATGATTATATCTTAAATTTATTAAATATTAAAGACTCCAATATCTTTATTTTAAACACTATCCAAGAAAAAATAATAAAAAATAAGAATTATAAGATAATTGAAGGTATTTTAACTTATAATCCTGAGTATTGTCCTTGTTGTGGCATTATTAATAAATCATCTAATGACATTATTAAATGGGGATTCAGAAGAAATTGTAAAATCAAAATACCTAAAATTTCTAATTGTTTTTCATTACTAATTCTTCATAAACAAAGATTTTATTGTAAACACTGTAATAATACTTTTATTGCTAAAACTAGTATTGTTGATAAGAATAAAAATATTTCTAATAATACTGAACTTCAAATTAATCTAGAATTAATGCAAAAACAAAGTGAAAAAGATATTGCTAAAAGACTTGATGTTTCCGTTTCTAAAATTGATAGAAAACTTAATGAGATTTCTTCGCATACTGTTCTTAGACATGAACACTTGCCTATCAATATGAATTGGGACGAGTTTAAAGCTACTAGAGATACGACTGGTAAAATGGCTTTTATTATTGTCGATAATAATACTGGTAATATTTTCGATATTCATGACTCTAGAAAATCTAGAGATTTAGAGAAATATTTTAAGAGATACTCTAAAACCGAAAGAAATAAAGTTAAACTGATTTCTACTGATTTTTATTCTGGTTATATTTATTTAGCCAAAAAATTATTCAAAAATGCTGATATTGTTATTGATAGATTTCATATTGTTGTTCAAGCCTATAATGCATTAAATACTACTAGAGTTAAGCTTTGTTATAAAAACAATCCTAATTATAATAAATTGAAGAATTTTTGGAAACTAATTGTTAAGAATGAAAATGATTTATCTGAGGAGAAAAAATATAATAAACATTTTAAGAAAGAGGTTTCTCAAAAAGATATCGTTTCATATCTCATCAATACTGATAAAACTTTAAAAGCCACTTATGAATGTTATCAAGGTTTAATCAATTCAATTAAAGAAAAAGATTTTAATAAATTTAAAAATATAATTGAGCATAAAAATAATCTTATTTCCGATAAAATGAAACAGGCATTAAAACTTTATCATGCAAATATTAAATACATACAAAATTCATTTCAATATGACATCAATAATGGCATTATTGAAGGTAAAAATAATCTTATTAAAAGTATTAAAAGAATTGCTTTTGGATATAGAAAATATAATCACTTTATAGCTAGAGTTTTTCTAATTTCAGGCATGATAAAAGGATGATTTTCATCATCCTCATATATGTAGTTACTTGTATCAATTTAATGTCTACCAACACTATTTGACAAAGAACC
>CALVOY010000007.1 GCA_944350415.1 uncultured Bacilli bacterium
TAGATACCAAAGCACTATAGAGTGGTTCTGGAATATTTAATGTTTGAAGTCGATTCATATTATCAAAGTATAACTCATGATTGATAACCCCTCCAGCATTATATAAAATTTCATTTCTATCTTCTATGGGAAAGACATCAATATTTTGAAACAAATCTTTTAAGGGATATTGAAATTGAAAATGATTTTTTTCTAGTATAGTGTTTAAATTTCTTAAGTACTTTAAATAATGATTGTGGTAATGAGCTTCCATCGTCTTTCTACTGATACTCGGTTCTAGAGCACCGTAATCATATTTTAAAATATATGGCTGATACATAACATTCCTCCTAAAAATATATATGAAAAAAAGAAAGGAATTATAATTGGTTTCCTTTCTTTTTTACTTTCTGTTTTTCATATGACAGGAAAATCACTTGAGTTAAACGAAACTCTTCTCTTATTTCTATAGGCAGACAACCTATCAAAGTCAAAACAGCAACAGCATCTTCTTCTATAAAAAATCTATCATAAGAAGCAATTTGAGAAACATTTTCCAAGGCGTTTAGAAGATGTGTACTCCTGCTAACTTTTACGGATTGAAGATCTTGATATAAATTCATCATCTCATAATATAATGTAGAAACATGCTTAGGTGTCTCTTCTGCAAATAGATCTATGTATCCTTCTTCTATATCCCTAACTAATCTAGCAACTTTATCATGTCCTTCAACTAAAGAAAAACTATTGTAATCTTTTCTGGTTAATTTTCCTATTAATATTAACTTAAAAAAATTAGTAAGAGCATATAACTGTTTTTCCTTATAAATATTTTCTAAGAATTCTTCCATTCTTCAAACCCTCCTGCTTTTATACTATCAATACTATTTTAAATAATCAATTATTTTTTATCATTTCTGAGATTGGTTTAAATGTTTTTCTATATCCATCAATTAGTCCATATTTTTGAATTGCTTCTATATGTTTCTTAGTAGGATATCCTTTATGAGATTTAAAGCCATACATTGGATACTTTCTATCTAGTTCTATCATCATACGATCACGAGTTACTTTTGCAATCACACTGGCAGCTGCAATCGAAATACTTTTGGCATCGCCTTTAATAATAGAAGTACTAGGCATTTCTAATTTTTCTAATTTCATCGCATCAATTAGAATATGCTGTGGTTTGATTTTATTGTTGGCTACGGCTTGATACATGGCTAATTTTGTTGCTTCATAAATATTTACTTCATCAATTACTTTTTCATCCATCATTCCGATTCCAATGCTCAAAGCATGTTCCACAATATAATCATAAAATTCTTCTCTTTTTTTCTCACTAAGTTTTTTAGAATCTGTTAGTCCTTCTAATACAAAATCCTTTGGTAAAATAACACATGCTGTAACAACAGGTCCTATTAGTGGTCCTCTTCCCACTTCATCCATGCCAGCTACATAATCGATTCCATTATTCCATAACTGTTTCTCATATTGATATAAATCCATTTTACTTCACCTACAGAAATAATAACTACTTTTATTTTTTAAAAACTCCTATCACTTTTTCAAATCCTGCTTTTCTTTTTAATCTGCGTTGTTCTTTTTGAATCCTTTTAATTTTAAATATATAATGTTGAGCTTGCATTTGAAGCAAAGTTAAATTATGAATTTTAGAAACATATTCATTTCTTGTTTGTGAATCTATATTTTTAGTATATCGATCTTCTTCACAATCCTTATCTACAGCTGCTGATAGTATAATCTGTTTTAAAGCTTTCACTTTCTCTTTATCATTTAAATTTTCTTGTTCAAAGCCGTATGTTTTCAAAAACTCTTCTACTGATAACATTTGTGTTTTTTCCATATTTTTTTCCATTTTAATCCCTCACTACTACTATATGCGATCCAGTGTAATTTGCCCAAAATTTCCATCTTTTAAATCGCGAATAACTATATTATACACTTTTTCGTAATTAATGGTACCCCCTTTTTGCAAGGCCCCTCTTCTTTTCGCTATTTCATCTAAAGTGAATTCTATATTTTCAAAATCAATATTGTCTAGTTTATAACGCTCTTTTAATCTATTTGAATATAAATCATTCATAATTTTCAATATAAAAATGGCTAATTCCTGACTATCCAATATTTCTTCTTTAATGGATGATAGACTAGCTAAAATAGATGCTTGATATTGGTTCTCTAGTTTTGGCCATAATATTCCGGGAGAATCTAATAAATCGATATTTTTGTGAATTCGAATCCACCCCAAGTTCTTAGTAACTCCAGGACGATCTCCGATATTAGCTACTTTTTTACCTACCAAGCGATTAATTAAAGTACTTTTTCCGACATTGGGAGCTCCAACCACCAAGGCTCTAATATTTCTAGGTTTCAATCCTTTTTCTTTCCTTTTATTATTCATTTCTTGTAGTAATTTTTCACTTTCTTTGATAATTAGATTTACATTTTTTCCATTTACTAAATCTACAGAAATTACTACATAGCCCTGTTCTTTATAGAATGCTAATATCTTATCAGTTTCTTCTTTATCACATATATCGTACTTAGTTACAATTAATAAACGAGGTTTATTTTTTACCAGATCATCTATATCTATAATTTTAGAACTAATAGGCATTCTAGCATCAATTACTTCATATATAATATCAATCAAATCTAACTTTTCTTTAATTTCTCTTCTGGTTTTTGCCATATGCCCGGGGTACCAGTTGATTACGCTTTTATGCAACCACTTATCATTATTTTCAATCATTTTTTACACCTTCTTCATTATTATTTTGTATTTTTAAATCTATATATTTCCATATTCTTTTATATTGTGTTAATTGTTCTTCCTTTTTTATTTGGGCAACTGGGTGATATAAAGGAATTATAACATAATTATTAACCATTATTTCAGGAAGTTTCACTATTGTTTCCTTTAGTGTTTTTCCTATTCTAAAATTAAATATTCTGGATAACGACATTAAGGGATAATAACCTAAAGTTAAAATTACCTTTGGTTTTACAATTTCAATTTGTTTTAAAAGATACTCACTGCAATTCAAAGTTGATGTTTTCAAATTAATATTATTTCCTCGATAAAGACTCCCTTTTCTTGCACACATAATGGCATTTGTTATATAAATATTATCTAAATAATATTCATTATTAGATGATTCTTTTATATATTTTTCTAGCATTTTTTTGGTGTTGCTCTTTTCCAATTCAATTAGTTCGTTCCAATTACTTTTATCTTCACTTAACAAATTATGAAGTTTTTTCATATCATTATATGGACCCCAATCTTGTCCTATTATCATAATATCTGAATTTAATCTATTTAACCAATCCGTCCAAATTGAAGGAATATTAATACAAAATTCATAATTTTTATAAATATTTATAAGTGATTTACTAGAACATTTAAAATTAACACATTTATCACAAGCTGATAAATCCTTAATCAAATTATTAAACTGCTTAGTCTTCATTTGAATTTTTTCCTTTTTATCTTCTAATAATTTTTCATCTATATATTCATAATTTAAAGAGTTTTTGTTGCTTATAACCGTTCTACCTAATTCTTTTTCTAAATTATCTCTAGTAATTTTAGCAATATTGCCACCACGTTTTGCAATTTGTCTATTTTGCTCTAATCCAAATGGTTTATGTTCTTTTGCAAGTTCCCTTGTTGCAATTTCTCCTAAATCAGTAAGTGCAACTTCGATATCGGTCATATTATCCCTTAAGGATTCTTTTCTTATACCTTTAAACTTTTTATATTCGCTTGCTTTCATACCTGACCAACTCTTATAAATTTCATTTGTTAGAATGCCATATTCATAATCTTTAGTTATTCCTTGTTCTTTCCAAACATCTGTCAATTTAAATCTATCCACTATTCCTGTAAGTCTTGTTTTGATCCATTTATCGTTATAACCCCTTCTTCGATAATATTCTACTGCTCTATTAACTGCTATCTCTGGATCAAACACTTCATCTATTCTCTCACTTCCAAGATTTGCAAGCCACAATTTGAAAGGTTCTGCCTTTGGGCTTGGAACTGATTCTATGAGTCTTAAAATACCTTTTGTATCCAATGTATCAGTCTCTCTTAATTTACCATCTTGAGCTTTCATTTTCAACTGCACGATTTTTTCGTGCAGTTCGCTTCCTTCATTAATTAGTTTTCTTTTTAAATCACTCCAATAATTTCTCGGAATCTTTGCATTAGTTAATGCTGCGATAATATCTACAATACTAAAGTAATACTCTTCTTTTTCACTATTCCAAATACTTCTTATTTCATTGTCTTCAAATAAATTTGATATTGTTTCTAATTTGGTATCCAAAATCTACACCTTCTTTCTAATTTTATTGTAAGAGAGGTTGCATTGTCGTAATCACCTATTAAATTCCTCTAACAAAATCACTAAATTATGCTTATTTTCATGCTTTTTGAGTGATTTTTGCTATTTTTTAATCAAATTATGCAAGATTGAAATTTGCGTTTTTCCTTATTTATAAGGTTTTTCTTGGGGTGTTGCAATAAATCGGTACCAACCAATTAATATTGGTACTTGTTGGTATTTTTTCGTTATTCATTTCAATCACTTCCTCGTTTTAAATCTACTAAATTATATCATACTTTTCTTGAAAAAGAAAAAGTAGAAAAAAAGCTACTCTATCAACTGACTATCTTAATATTTATTTTACTACCATAGCTCACTGTAAAACTTGGTAAACTTTTACATTATTTTGTACTAATGTTCTTTTGATATGGATATCATAAATTTTTCTTTTTATCCATATTTAAAGTACTATAAATTATTGTTTTTGATTTCTAACTTCCAT
>CALVOY010000008.1 GCA_944350415.1 uncultured Bacilli bacterium
TAGACATGTAATCACAACCTTTCAATGTTTTATTAAGCAATTACATTGTATCAGATTACATGTCTTTTTATTAAATAAAAATAGTGTAGTGATTTTTACACCACCAACACTATTTATTATACAACCAAATCTTTATAAAAAGATGACTGTTTTTATTTTATAAAATACAGAGATAAAAATTATAAAAAATTGACACATTTTTTGTATATGCTTCTGAAATAAAATATTTAGATTTTTAATTTCTACAATTTTTGTCACAGATTTTGTCCTCATTAAGAAAAGGGTTTTATATTTATAAGTTTATTTCAGTTTTATGTTTGAACAAAAAATTAAAAGGTTGATACTACTATATTTTTATGCTAAAATAAAACCATAAGGTGATACAATATGAAGCAAAGAACAAAAAGAGATTCTGATCAAATAAAAAAATATTTACCTCAAATAGTAACAACAATAATAGTGTTTTTAGTTTTTTTTATTATGTATAGAATTGTTCCTATGACATATGATGGCTGGGCAGGGAAATTTTATTATCCCAGCACAAATGGAATACTACATTTTATTAGATACATTGTAGTAGATTTTTATCAATGGATTAACGGAAGAATTATGTCTAATATAATATGTGGCTTTTTGGAGTCTTTTGCATCAGAAATTGTTCTAGATTTTTTCAATGCTGTTGTGATGGTAGGAATCTATTTAGCTATTGCATATATATTGAAGGTAAAAAAGAAATTCGTACTGGGAATTTTATTATTTATGTCTATGATATTATTAATATCGAAAGAAATGCGTATGGAAGTACTGTTTTATGCTAATGCAGCTTACTTAGTACCAATTTTACTAATTTTATTATATTATATTTTTCAAGAAAAAATGTTGAACAATGATAAAAATAGTGCAAGCTTAATAACAATAATGTCTTTTATTGGATTTTCAATATGCACCTGGATGGAACATATTGCGGTTGGCTTTGCTATGGTAATCTCATTATTTTTTATAGTGAATTTCTTGAAAAAGCATCCTAAAAGATGGAAACTTTTGATACCTACTTTTATTTCCGATTTGGGAGTATTAATTATGTTTTTATCACCAGGACTTAGTACATCTAGAACAGTAACAGCCCAAAATAACATAATGGAAGTTATAAAATCTAATATTTCCACCTTTTACACGAATATTGTTTCAGAAAACTTACCTGTTTTTATAATTTTATTTTTGCTTATTTTCTGTTTTTTAATAAAAAACAGAAAGATTTCAAAATATTATCGAGTTCCATTAACTGTATTATCATTTGTTTTACTAATTACTATGGGATTAGCTCAATTAAGTTATACATTTAATGTAAGCATAAGTGATTTCTTGATGAAATTATATCCAATGCCATTTGCTCCAAAATATTTATTACTTGAGATATTAGTGATATTGGGAATTATTGGTACTATAATAGGAACTTTTGTTTTTTGCAAAAATAAGAAAATATTATTTTATCTTCTTTCTATTTGTTTAGCAAGTATTGCACCTATGCTATTGACACCAAATACAGGAGAAAGAATTTCCTCAGTAGGCTTTTTTATAATTGTATGTTTAGCTACTATCTTCTTTTATGAAGTAGTAGAAAAAAATAAAGAAGAAAAATTCTGTATTCAAAAGCTTTTATCCATCGTAGTAATTTTTACTACGATAATAGCATTAGATAAAACCATACTACTTTGCCGAAGAATATCTGATGTGACTCAACAGCGTAATAGAATTATTCAAAATGTATTGGAAAAACAAGAACTGAATGAGTGGGATTATGATAGAGTTGTCATTTTGCCTAGTTACCAAGAAGGAGATATTCTATATCAAGGAATAACTCAAATTGGAACATTTCATTATCCACAGTTTTTGCAAGCATATGGTTTGAATGAAAATACGAAAGTAGTTTTTGGGAATGAAGGAATAGGCGTATTAGCAGAAAATAACGATGATAACATAAAAGTTCAAATATTTGGTGAAAATAGTGATAATGTTGAGTATATGTATATCATTCAATACTCACCAATCTCTTTTTTGGAACTGAAGGATATTGAAAATAGTGGATGGATCAATGAGACAGAATATGAGTATGATTATCAGGATATGAAAGGAAATTATAGAATCAAAATTTATACGAAAAAGAATAACATAATAACAGAAATCAAAAGTAATTATGATATCACAATAGAATAGAAATAATGGAGTACCAGATGAATAAATTGAAAAATGATTTAGCCAAAAATAGTTTGATTGTATTTGTATTAACTACCACAGGAAGTGCGATAAATTATTTATGCCAAATACTTATGGGAAGATTTTTTACTGTGGAAAATTATGGGATTATTAATACAATTTTTTCTCTTACATTGATTGTTAGTGTTATAGGGAATACAGCTTCTATGATTTTATCAAAAGTAATTTCGGAAAATAAAAAAAATACATCAGGAATATGTAATAGAGTGATAGAAGTAGTAAACGTCAGCTGCTTGGCTTTAATAATCATAGGACTTTGTTTTACCCCATTCTTACTAAAAGTACTAGGCAACAATTATCTGACAGCTATACTAACTATGATTAGTATAGTAACTAGTATATACCCAATATTATACCAAGGAATATTTGGTGGGCTTCACAAATTTGTTAATTTAGGAGCTTATACTTTAATAATACCAATTATAAAAATTGCTGGTTTATTAGTTATTGTTGTTTTAGGATTAACTGGTAATTTGGAAGTATATATGACAATTTTATCTATTATAATAGGAAATTTGATTTCAATAGTAATAGGAAATATGGTAGTTAAGAAAAATCTTTCAGAGGTTCGCAGTAACTCTAAAACCAATATAAAAAAAATATGGAAAAATTATAGTGATGTATTTTGGTCTAATATATTAATTATGTTTTTGATGAATATAGATATTTTATATCTAAGCTATTTTTATGATTCCAAAACTATCGGATTATACAGTTCAGTTTTAGTTTTTGGAAAAATGATTTATTATTTTGTAACAGCTTTGGTTACTGTAATGCTACCTTTGGTCTCAAAACACCAAAAGGATGATCGTTATATTCATAAAATGCTAAATCAAACTTTACTATATACATTTATATTAACAGCCTTTCTACTGATTCCTACTAATATATTTGCAGAAACAATATTAAATATGATATTTGGCAATAAATATATTACTGCAATTCCTTATATGAAATATGCAAGTTTTATTTCTTTATCATATAGTTTAAATCTTGTATTATTGAATTACTTAGTAGGAATAAATAAAATAAAGTATATTAAGAAGAGCTTAATGGTAGGAAGCATCTGTATAACGATTATACTGCTAATTTTTAATCAGCAACAATACTTTTCACTTTTAATGATTGGAAGTATCAATATAATAGTTTTTGTGATCAATTTATTAAAAATTCAGGGTTCAAGATTGGTTGGAGGAAAAGCAAATGAAGAAAGATGAAAAATTATCAATAGTAGTACCATGTTATAATGAAGAGAAAAAAATTTATTCAAATTTACTAAAATTATCAAAAATTATTGCTGAATTTTCGAAAAATTATGAAATCATTTGTGTGAATGATGGTAGTACAGATTGTTCCAAAAAAGAAATTCATAAGGCATGTAAAAAAGATGGTCATATTCATTTAAAAAGTTATGATATCAATAGAGGAAAAGGATATGCTTTAAAAATTGGAGTTGCAGAAGCAGAGGGAGATCTTATTGGATTTATTGATTGTGATTTGGAACTTTCACCATCTTATATTAAAGATTATATAGAAATTATGAAAGAAGAAAAAGCTGATGCTGTAATTGCTTCTAAGATGCATAAAGACTCTAAAATAAGTTACCCATTAAATAGACGAATACTAAGTTTAGGTTACTATGTATTTTTAAAGTCATTATTTAGATTAAAAGTAAAAGACACTCAAACAGGGTTAAAGCTATTTAAAAGAAATATCATTAAGCCTGTAATGGAGAAAGTAACAATAAATGGCTTTGCTTTTGATATTGAAGTGCTAGCTTTAATTAATAAAAATGGTAGGAAAATTGTAGATGCTCCTATTGAATTGGATTTTACTAGGGGTCATTCTATGGGCCGAATCAAATTAAAGGATATCACAAAAATGTTTAGAGATACTATTAAAATTTTTTATAAAATAAATATAAAGCACGCATATGATGGTAAATTAGAAAAGGAGCAAAATAACATGAGAAGAATATATTTTTTTATTGGAACAGAAGCAGAATTAATGAAAATGTATAATATTATTTTAGAGGCAAAGAAAAGAGGGTATCGCGCTATCATTGTTTCCAATGGTCAAAATGATATAAAATATAGTCCTTTTTTAGATTTAATAAATGGAAAGATAGACATCGACTTAACAAAATATATTCCAAATAGAAAAGGAATGTTACCTTATCTGAAATGGTTTATAAAAACTAGAAGATATGGTATAAAGGTATTTAGACAAGAAAAAAAGAAGACTCATTTTAAAGATAGTATGATGATAGTTCATGGAGATACTCTATCTACTTTAATGGGAAGCTCCATCGCAAAAAAAGTTGGTTTGAAATACGGTCATGTTGAAAGTGGAATTCGATCCTTTAATTGGTTTTCTCCATTTCCAGAAGAAATAGATAGATATTTTTCATCTTTAAATTCCATCGTTAATTTTTGTCAAAAAGATGAAGCTGCAGAGTATGCAGCAAAAAAATTTAAAGGAGAAGCGGTAAATACAAAATATAATACTGGAATTGAGACATTATATTATGCTTTAGATCAATGCAAAAAGCAGAGAAAAAGGAGACCAATCAAAGAAGATTATTTTGTATATGCAATTCACCGACAAGAAAATTTATTAAATGCTACATTTATGAAAAATGTAACTCAGGAAATATTAAAATTATCAAAAAAAATTCATTGTTTATTTATATATCATAATCAAACTAGGGAAACTATGGAAAAATTTGGTATATGGAAGTACATTCAAGATAATCCTAATATCACTATAATTGGCCGTCAAGATTATATAAATTTTATCAATATTATTAGAAATTGTAAGTTTGTGATTGGTGATGGTTGTGGAAATCAACAAGAGTTTTATTATTTGGGAAAACCATACTTAATTATGCGTACCAAAGTAGAAGAAAACTCAGAAGGATTAAATTGGAATGCATTACCATTCCATAATGATTTTAGTAATATAAGTAAGTTTTATAAAAATTATAAAAAATATGAAAAACCTCCAGTCGAAATGGAAGTTAGACCGAGTGTTATCGTGATGGATAAGATAGATGAAATATTTGCATCAAAAATGCAGAAAAAAAATTAGTATCAAATATTATAAAATAAATTCTAGTTGAACCCAGACTCAAATAGTTTATAGTAAAAAAGAGGCAGAAATAATCTAGCTTCTTTTTAATTTGTACGGATATACAACCTAGACAACTGCACAATATAACATAGAATATATTTGTATTGTTTAGACCGCATGAAATTTATTATTGGATTTGATTATTGAAAAAACAATTTTCATATTGTTTGATATCTATATTAAGATTTGTTATAATGAATATGGTGGTAATATGAAAAATAAATATGCAATTATTGTAGAAAATGTTTCTAAAAGTTTTAAATTAGTTTATGACAAACCATTTACCCTAAAAGAAAGATTAGTCTTTTGGAATAAAAAAAATACCAGAGTGGGGAAACATGAGGTTTTAAAAAATGTTAGTTTAAAAATAAAACCAGGAGAGACCGTAGCACTAATTGGTGTAAATGGTAGTGGAAAAAGTACTCTATTAAAATTAATGACTAAAATTATTTATCCAACAGAGGGAAAAATTACGATTAATGGTAAGTTGACATCACTATTAGAATTGGGAGCTGGATTTCATCCAGATTTTACAGGCAGAGAAAATATTTATTTCAATGCCTCTATATTTGGTTTGACTGCTGCTGAAATAGACAAAAGAGTAGGAGATATTATTGAATTTTCTGAACTTGGCAATTTTATAGATAATCCTGTTCGTACTTATTCTTCAGGAATGTATATGAGATTAGCTTTCTCTGTAGCAATCAATGTGGATGCTGAAATTTTATTAATAGATGAGATATTGGCTGTTGGTGATCAACATTTTCAGGAAAAATGTTTTGCTAAACTTCAAGAACTTAAAAAAAGTGGCAAGACCATTGTGATTGTCAGTCACGCACTAAGTTCCATAAAAGAACTGTGTGATCGCGCGGTTTGGATTTATAATGGTGAGATTAAAATGGATGGTCAAACAGAAAAAGTAGTAGAAGAATATTTGAAGGTGTGTGTGTAAACATGATGAAGGAACTATTGAATAATTTATATGCGTACAGACAATTATTAAAAAGTAATGTGCAAAAAGAAATTAGAGGAAAGTATAAAGGCTCTTTTTTAGGAGTACTTTGGTCTTTCGTAAATCCATTATTAATGACGCTAGTTTATGCTATTGTATTTCCATTAATTTTAAAAGATACAGAACCACACTATATTACCTACTTAGTTATTGCTATTCTACCTTGGAATTATTTCACAACTGTAATTAGCCAAGGAACAACAACCATTCTAGGGAACGGAGGAATATTAAAAAAAGTTTATTTTCCTCGCGAAATATTTCCTATTTCAGTCAATTTAAGCGGAGTGATTAATTTTCTTATCTCGTGTTTAGTTATGTGTTTATTTTTGATTTTTAGTGGCATTGGATTTAGCTGGGTAATTATTTTTTTTCCATTCATTGTGCTTCTTCAGTTTATTATTCAGCAAGCAATTATTTTTATTACTAGTGCTGTAGATGTATATGTTCGCGATGCTGAATATATTATTAATTTTTTTGTTAGCATGTTATTTTATGCTACACCTATTTTATATTCAGCTGATATGTTTGCAGGGAGTTCCATTGAATGGCTAATAAAAATAAATCCTATAGCGATTATTATCAATGCCTATCGAGATATTTTTTACTATCAAACCATACCAGATATGCAGATGCTAGGAATTGTATTATTAATTGGAATTCTATTATTCTATATTGGCTTAAAAGTATTTAGAAAATTAGAAAAAGGTTTTGCTGAGGAATTATAATATGAAATTAGCAGGCGTAGTAGTTTGGTACAACCCATCTGATAAAGATATCAATAATATAAATTCCTATATAAATGATGTTGATAAACTATATATTGTAGATAATACAGAAGGCAGAAATAATAAAAGTAAAGTTTCAGATTTAAAAAAAATAGAATATATTTCTAGAAATGAAAATTTAGGAATTGCTACAGCATTAAATATAGCAGCAAAAAAGGCGATCAAAGAAGGATATTCATATTTATTAACCATGGATCAGGATAGTAAATTTCATCAAGGAGATTTAAAAAAAATGAAAAGTATAATTACCAAAATGGATTTAACTGACATTGGAATTATTAGTCCGTGGCATAAAACAAAATTAAAACTAGAAAAACCAGTCGAAAAAATAGATTATCCACTAGATGTAATGACTTCTGGAAATATATTAAATCTAAAAATATACCAAAAGTTAAAAGGATTTAAAGATTTTTTATTTATAGATGGTGTGGATATTGAGTACTGTCTAAATCTTAAAAAAAATGGATATAAAGTCATGAGAATCAATCAGGTTGAATTAGATCATGATTTAGGAGATATTTTTTATAGAAAATTTTTAAATAAAGAATTTATGTGTGACAATCATAATTATATAAGAATCTATTATATGACTAGAAACTACCGCTATATCAGAAAAGAATACTACGATATAGCCCCAGAATTTTGTGATATTTTGGTAAAAATAAAAGGACTAATTTTTAAAATAATTTTCTATGAAAAAGATAAATATAGAAAACTAAGAAGTATTATTTTGGGAATAAAGGACTATAAAAGAAAAAAATATGGAAAATATGAAAGTAGGGGATAAAATGCCAGATTTTAAGTATCTATTAGCTAAATCTAAAGAAACATTAGAAGAAGAAGGAATGAAAGAGTTAGCTAAAAAGTCATTTCGTTATATTAGAGGTCAGAGAAATCCTGCAAACACTAAGAAGTCTTATAAAGATATATTGTTTATAAATGGATGCACTTTACCACACCCATCTAGATATCGAATTGATCACCAAGTGGAGCAATTGCTTGCAAATGGTTATACAGCAGATATTGTTTTTTATGAAAATCTCACTTTAGAAATAGAAAAATATTATAAAACATTTATCTTTTTTCGTTGCCCAGTTACAGATACAATCCAGGAGTTTATTGCTAAAGCCAAATCACAGAACAAAGTGATTTTTTATGATATCGATGATTTAGTATTTGATAAAAAGTATACTCAATCAATAAAGCATTTAAAAAGTTTAAATAAAGAGGAATTAGACATATACTATGATGGAGTAAAAAGAATGGGAGAAACTTTAAAATTATGTGATTATGCAATCACTACTACCCCAACTTTAGCTAATGAACTAAAAAAATATGTGAAAGATGTTTTTATTAATCGTAATGTAGCAAGTGAAAAAATGGCAGAACTATCGATAAGAGCTTTAAAAAACTGTAATAAAGATGATTCTAAAGTAATTATTGGCTACTTAAGTGGTAGTATTACCCATAATGCGGATTTCGAACTAATACTACCAACCTTAAAGAAAATAATGAAGAAGCATGAGAATGTTTATTTAAAAGTAGTTGGACTTTTAGATATTCCAGAAGAACTAAAACCATTTTCTAATCGAATTATACGAGAACCATTTGTTTCATGGAAAAAACTTCCTGAAATAATTGCTTCTCTTGATATCAATTTAGCACCATTAGAAGATAGTTTATTTAACAGAGCAAAATCCGAAAATAAATGGGTAGAGGCAGCTTTGTGTAAAGTACCTACAGTAGCATCCAATGTAGGAGCATTTCAAGAAATGATCATAGATCAACAAGATGGATTTCTTTGCAAAACAGAAAATGAATGGTTTAAAACTTTAGAGCAATTGATTACAGATATAGACTTTAGAAGAAAAGTAGGGGAAGAAGCCTACTCTAAAGTTATTAAAAATAATATAACTACTTATACTGGCTACCCACTGGTAAAATTTATTGCTAGTAAGCTCCCTAAAACTATTGCATTTGTACTCCCTACTACTAATATCAGTGGTGGTGTAAATGTGATTTTAAAACATTGTAGTATTTTAAGGAATGCTGGAATTCATGTGTTCATTATCAATTCAGATAAGATAGATGATAATATTATCAATAGTAACGGTGAAATAGAAGTTATTTCTAATGTAACTAGTCAAATAGATGCTAAAATAGATATGATGGTAGCCTCATTATGGGCAACACTAGATTATGTTAAAAAATATCCAAAAGTATTAACGAAGGCTTATTTGGTTCAAAATTTTGAAACAGATTTTATGAAATATGGAGACTTCTCTAAAATTGTAGCAAATTCTACTTATAGCTGCGATGGCATAAAATATATTACCATATCTAAATGGTGTAAAAATTGGCTAGAAGAAAAGTATGAAAGAAAAGTTTCTTATCTTAGAAATGGCTTAAATATTAGCCGATTCCCATATAAAGAAAGAAAGTTTGATCAAAAAATTAAAATTTTAATAGAAGGCAATAGCGACGACTATTATAAAAATGTAGATGAGAGTTTTAAAATAGTGGAAAGATTGGATAAGGAAAAGTATGAAATTCACTTTCTATCTTATCAAGGAACACCAAAAAAGTGGTACTATGTAGATAAATTTATGCACCGAGTTCCCTATGATGAAGTAGGAAAAGTTTATCAGGAAGCTGATATTCTAATAAAATCAAGTATTTTAGAGAGCTTCTCGTATCCACCACTAGAAATGATGGCAACTGGTGGTATATGCGTTGTAGTACCTAATGATGGAAATATAGAATATTTAAAAGATGGAGAAAATTGTTTATTTTATCAAAGAGGAAATGTGGAAGATGCTATTCAAAAAATAGAAAGTATAGTAAAAAATCCAGAACTAAGACAAAAGCTAATAAAGAACGGTTTAGATACAGCTAAAAGTAGAGATTGGGAAAACATTGAAAAAGAAATTATAGAAGTCTATACTAAGGAGTAATCTATGAAAAATCAAAAAGCATTGTATATTGTAGTTCCATGCTACAATGAAGAGGAAGTCTTACTAGAAACGACGAAACAATTAGATAATAAAATAAAAAAATTAATTGAAAAAGGAATAGTTTCTAATCAAAGTCGTGTGATGTATGTAAATGATGGCTCTAAAGATAAAACTTGGGAGCTTATTGAAAAAATTAGTAAAGAGCATGAGTATTTTACTGGTATTTCCTTATCTAGAAATAGAGGTCATCAAAATGCCCTATTAGCAGGATTAATGACTGCTAAAGAACATGCAGATGTTGTCATCAGTATGGATGCTGACTTACAAGATGATATTAATGCCATTGATGAAATGCTAGAAAAGTATCATAATGGTTGTGATATCGTCTATGGAGTTAGAAGTTCTAGAAAAAAAGATAGTTGGTTTAAGAAAACAACTGCGCAAGGATTTTATAAATTCATGAAATTAATGGGAATAGATATTGTTTACAATCATGCTGATTATCGATTAACTAGCAAAAGAGTACTGGAACATTTTTCCGATTATAAAGAAGTAAATTTGTTTTTAAGAGGGATGTTTCCTTTAATTGGATATCAGTCAGATATTGTTTACTATGAAAGAAAAGAAAGAGTTGCAGGTACTAGTAAATATCCACTCAAAAAGATGTTAAACTTTGCCTGGGATGGAATTACTTCCTTTAGTGTCAGACCGATTCGTTTTATTTTAATTCTAGGAGTTTTGATTTTTATAATTAGCTGTGCAATCACTTTATACTGTATTATCGTAAAATTATTAGGAAATGCAGTAACAGGTTGGACCTTCTTAGCTTGTTCTATTTGGATGCTAGCTGGTGTTCAAATGTTATCTCTCGGTATTATTGGTGAATATGTAGGAAAAATGTATAATGAGACCAAAGCTCGTCCAAGATATATTATTTCTAGAAATTTGTTAGAAGAGGAGAAATAAGCTATATGCAAGTACTAGTCACTGGTGGTATGGGTTATATTGGAAGCCATACAGTAGTTGAATTATTAGAAAATAATTACGAAGTTATCATTATAGATAATTTGGTGAATTCTAAAATAGATGTATTAGATAAAATAGAGAAAATAACGGGTAAAAGACCAGACTTCTACCCATATGATTTATGTGATAAAGAATTATTAAAAAAAGTATTTATGCAACATAAAATAGAAGCTGTTATTCACTTTGCGGGATTAAAAGCAGTAGGAGAATCTGTTCAAAAACCTCTTCTTTATTATCACAATAATTTGATTTCTACTTTAAACTTGCTAGAAGTTATGAAAGAATTTGATTGTAAGAAGTTAGTATTTTCATCTAGTGCTACGGTTTATGGGAGTCCTAAAGAATTACCAATCAAAGAAGATTTTTCATTATCTACCACCAATCCCTACGGTTCTACTAAATTATTTATTGAATATATGTTAAAAGATTTATATCAATCGGATCCTACTTGGAGTATTGCGATACTAAGGTATTTTAATCCAATTGGAGCTCATCCTTCCTATTTGCTTGGAGAAAATCCCAATGGAATACCAAATAATTTGATGCCGTATATTGTAAAAGTAGCAAGCAAAGAACTAGACCATTTAAATATTTTTGGAAGTGATTATCCTACAAAGGATGGAACTGGTGTTAGAGATTACATTCATGTAGTCGATTTAGCCAAAGGACATATCAAGGCTTTAGAAAAAGTTTTATCTACTAATAAAGTGGATTGCTATAATTTGGGAACAGGTATTGGTTATAGTGTTTTAGAAATGGTAGAATTATTTAAAAAGGTAAATCAAGTAGATGTTCCTTATCAAATAGTGGAAAGAAGAGCTGGGGATATTGCTGAATGTTATGCAGATCCAACTTATGCGCAAAAAGAATTAGGCTTTACTGCTGAAAAAACCTTAGAGGACATGGTAAGAGATAGCTATCAGTATTTCTTGCATAATCAATAAAGAAGAATTTAATTGAAAAATTCTTCTTTTTTTGAGCATTTCTTTCATTTTTTTAAATAATACTATTGGAATCTATTGACAAGGAGGACAAAAATGAAAAAAATATTCATGATTTTGATAGTATTCTGTACACTTTTTGCACTAAATGATAAAGTACAAGCACTAACAGATAGTTTTTATGAAGGCGACTATATTCCAGGAGAGTATATTAAAAAATTTAAAAATGGCTCTGGAAAATATGAACAGTTACGATTTTTTAGACGCAAAAGTGACAATCAGGCAGTATATTGTATTGAGTTATGGGAAGCACTTTCTACTAATAAAATAATTCCTGGCTATGACTCTGAGCAATATCATTATGCTAATATGGATTACAGTGTATGGGAAAGAATAATGTTAATTGCTTATTATGGATATGGATATGCAAATCATACAGATAGTAAATGGTATGCTATTACACAGTATATGATATGGAAAGAAACATCACCAGAAACCAATCTCTATTTTACTGATACATTAAATGGAAATAGAATTGAAAAATATGAACAGGAAATAAATGAAATCAATTCGTTAATACAAAAACATGCAGATATACCATCTTTTTACAATCAGACTTATCAGGTAAATTATAACGAACCAATTACTATTCAAGATACCAATCATGTATTAGACAGATTTGAAATAATTGGTGATGGAGGAGTAAAAGTATCTAAAGAGGGAAATCATATTACTATTTCTAAGAATAGTATTGGGGAATCACAAATATTGTTTGCTAATAATGGAAAAAAATATCAATCATCTCCTATTGTGTATATTGATGATAATGGTCAAAATTTATTAGCACCAGGAAATTATTATCCTATTTATATGGTCGTAAATGTAAATCTCCCATCGACTAATGTTATAGTAAATAAATTAGATTGGGATACTCAAAGCAGTATTCCACAGGGGGATGCTAAATTAGAAGGAACAAAAATTCAATTATTAGATATCAATCACCAGTTGATATCAGAAAAAACCATAAATGAAGATGGTACACTTGTATTTGAAAATGTAGGATATGGAACTTATTATGTAAAAGAAGTAGAAGCAGCTACCGGATATTTGCTGAATCAAGAGATAATAACCTTAGAAGTAAATAATCAAACCGAAACTGTAAATTTTTATAATCGAGTAATTCAAAATGAAATTATAATGAAGAAGTATTTACGAAATCCTCTAACCAATCATAAAGAAATAGAAGAGGGGGCTATCTTTTCCATTCATAATAGTAAAAATGAAAAAGTAGCAACAATCACTACAGATGAAAAAGGAATTGCTAAAATAGTTTTACCATACGGTACTTATACAGTAAAGCAAGAATCTGGTGCTAAAAATCATTCCTACATTGAAGATTTTAAAATTGTAATCAAAGAAGATAATATAACGCAAACATTTGAATTATATAATCAAGAATTAGTAGCTAACATAAGAATTATTAATACAGATAATGATACAAAGCTTCCAATTTTAGAACAAGGAGCTATATTTAAAATAAAGAATTTAGATAAAAATCAATATATTCAAAATAGTCAAGGCGATGACTTACTCTTAACAACCAATGATTTGGGAAAGACAGTCTTATTAACTCTTTCTAGTGGTAGATACCAAATCGAGCAACTAACAGCAGTAGCAGGTTATTATGTGAATAAGAAGGTTTTTGATTTTGAAATTAGTGATGAAGTAGAATTTGAGTTAGATGAAAATCAAAAGAAGTATTTAGAAATCCACATTCCTAATATCAAACAAAAAAGTCAAATAGAGATAGAAAAATATATAGAATATTATATCAATGATCAATTTATAAGAAGAGAAAAAGATACTCATATTAGAGTTCCTATTTATGCATTAGAAGATATTTATTCAAAGGATGGAATCAAATTATATCAAAAGGATGAACATATAGCAGATGCCATTTTACAGAATGGAAAAGTAATCAGTCCAAAATTAGTTTTCGGAAAATACTATGTAAAAAATAGTTCAGACAATTCGATTATTCCCGTCGTATTAGATAAAATAGAAAATTCAAAAATTAAACTCTTGGATAAAGTCTATGAATATCAGGAAATAAAAGAAGAAACTATTGAGGTACCTAATACTTTAAAGAATCAAACTATTACAGCGAACGCTAATCTTTTATTATTACTATTAGGTTTACTAATCGTAAAAAGGGAGAAAAGATATGAAAAGAATTAAAATGGGTTATTTTTTAATCATAGTTGGTCTAGCTTGGACTAGCTATAAACAGGTTATTGCAAGAGAGGAAATCATAGCGGAAAATCATAAAATTGCTTATACACTTCAAGATCAGGCAGGATATCTAAAAAAAGAGGTAGATATCTATAATATGATTTTAGAAATTCCTCAAATCCATTTAAAAAAAGGAATCTATAAAAAAGAAGATAAACGAAACCATATTGATAAAAATGTGACAATCCACGAAACATCTAATTATCCCAATCAAGAGAAATCTAATATCATTTTAATGGCTCATTCTGGAACCGGGGAGAACGCCTATTTTCAAGATCTATATCAATTAAATGAAAATAGTCTTATAAAAATTTATTACCAAAATATTAAATACACTTATAAAATTAGTCATTATTATGAAATCGATAAAAATGGTTTTGCTAACATCCAAAGAGATCAACATCAAAAAACAATCACTTTAATTACTTGTAGTCAAAAAAATAAATCGAAACAGCTAGTATATATTGGCTATTTAATAGATGAAACTTAAAAAAATTATGCTACAGACCACTGTTATTTAAGAAATATGAAAAGAAATAAAGACTAATTCAAGTTAGTCTTTTGTTTTATAAATCACGGTAATTTCTTTACTTGTTAAAATTTATTTACTATAATGTTATTAGGGTGATTAGTATGAAAAAAATAACCATTTTTTCACTTCACTTAGGATATGGTGGAATAGAAAGTAGTGTCGTTAATTTAGCCAATTTATTGTGTAAAGAATATCAAGTGGAAATTATCTCTACCTATAAATTAGCAGATACTCCAGCTTTTGATATTGATGATAGAATAAATGTTACTTATTTAATTGATCAGCATAAGCCTAATCGTGAAGAATGGAAAGATGCTGTAAGAAAAATAAGACCAATTAGATTTATAAAAGAAACATATAAAGCGATTCTTGTGTTAATGCTTAGGAAAAATAAGACAATAGAAGCAATGAAAAAATGTGATAGTGATATCATGATTTCTACTCGGGTATTGTTTAATAAATGGTTAGGTGAATATGGTAAAAAGAAAGCCTATAAAATAGCTTGGGAACATAATCATCATCATCAGGATATCGAATATGCCAATGGTGTTGCAAACTCGTGTCGCAATTTAGATGTTTTAGTATTAGTATCAGACTCTTTAAGAAATTTTTATAAGAAAAAAATGAAAGAAAAAGGAATAAAATGTAGATGTGTTTTTATTCCCAATATGTTGGATGATATTCCCAAAAAGACTTCTAAGTTAACAGAAAAAAGAATTATTTCAGTAGGAAGATTTTCCAAGGAGAAAGGATATGTAGATTTAATAGAAATTTTTGCTAAATTTCATCAAACAAATCCAGATTGGCATTTAGACTTGGTAGGAGATGGTTCTGAGAGGAATAAAATAGTAGATCGTATCTATCAACATCAATTAACAGATTATATTAAAGTGCATGGTTATTTAAAAAAGAAAGAAATTAACGAATTACTAAGCAAATCATCTCTGTATATTATGACTTCTTATACAGAATCTTTTGGTATTGTGTTAATTGAGGCAATGTCTCATGGAATTCCGTGCCTAGCATTTACTTCAGCAGAAGGTGCTAATGAATTAATTCAAAATAATAAAAATGGTTACTTAATTGAAAATCGAGATTTTGATGAAATGATTCATAAAATGGAAGAATTAGCTAATGATAAAAACAAGCGATTAGAACTTGGTAAAAATGCTCGTGAGTTTAGCTTGAATTATAGTAGTGATATTGTCAAAAAAGAGTGGCTAAAATTATTAAAAAGAAAGGCATAATATGAAAAAAGTGTTATTTATATCGAGTACAGGTGGACATTTATCTGAAATGATGATGTTAAATGATCTATTTAAAAAGTATGATTATCATATTATTACAGAAAAAACAAAAACAACCAAAAATTTAAAAGATAAATACCGTGAAAGAATAAATTATCTAATTTACGGAACCAAAGACCATCCTTTTTCTTATCCATTTAAACTACTAGCTAATTGTTTTAAAAGTGTTTATTTTTATTTTAAGATAAGACCAGATTTTATTGTGACTACAGGAGCACATACAGCAGGACCCATGTGTTGTTTAGGAAAAATCTTTGGAAGTAGAATTATTTATATTGAAACATTTGCTAACATGAATACCAAAACAATTACCGGGAAACTAATCTATAAATTTGCCGATTTATTTATTGTACAGTGGAAAAGTATGTTAAAGTTATATCCAAAAGCTATCTATGGTGGATGGATTTATTAGGAGAAAATATGATATTAATAACATTAGGAACACAGGATAAACAATTTACAAGACTTTTAAAAAAAGTAGATGAATTAATTGATAAAAAGATTATTAAAGAAGAAGTAATTGTACAAGCGGGATATACGAAATATGAATCAAAGAATTTAAAGATTTTTGACTATGTTCCCAAAAAAGAGTTAGAAAAATATATAGAAGAATGCAGTTTTATGATTACTCATGCTGGAGTGGGTACAATCTTTGATGCATTAAAAAAAGGAAAAAAAATGATAGCAGTACCTAGACTTGCCAAATATAAAGAGCATCATAATGACCATCAACTCCAAATTGTAGAAGAATTTAGTAAAGAAAAACTAATTTTACCAGTATATGAGATGGATGAACTAGAGGATGCTTTAAAGAAAATAAAAAAGTTTAAGCCTAATAAATATGAAAGTAATAATAAAAATATGATCAAACTAGTTAGCGATTATATTGATAAAAATGAGAGAAGAAGTATGAAAGAATTATTGAATCAATATCGTGAAATTATTATGTATTTAATTTTTGGAGTACTGACTACTATGGTTAGTTTGATGGTATATTATTTACTAGTATATACTATTCTAAATCCAGACAATGCCCTACAATTGCAAATAGCTAATATTATATCTTGGATGGCTGGTGTAGCATTTGCATATGTTACGAATCGTAGTCTAGTTTTCCAAAGTAAAAATCAAAATAAAGTAAAAGAAGTTAGCAACTTTATATTAGCTAGAATTGTGACTTTAGTGATGGATATGGCAATTATGTTTGTAGGAGTGACTCTTCTTCATGGAAATGATAAGCTATTAAAATTGATTTCTCAAATCATAGTAATTGTGTCTAATTATGTATTTTCTAAATTATTTGTATTCAAAAAATAAATACAATATGTTAAACTGAGTCTAAGAAGGTGTAAACATGAAAAAAATTTCAATTGTTGTTCCTTGTTATAATGAAGAAGAATCGTTGCCTTTGTTTTATGATGAGGTAAATAAAATAACAGAACAAATGAAGAAAAAGTGTGAATTTGAATTTGTTTTCGTAAATGATGGATCAAAAGACCACACTTTAGAAGAACTAAGAAAGCTTGCTAAGAAAGATAAAAGAGTACGATATATATCTTTTTCTAGAAATTTTGGAAAAGAAGCAGGAATGTTAGCTGGACTGGAACATGCAACCGGAGATTACATTACAACAATGGATGCTGATTTACAAGATCCACCAGCTTTATTAGAAGAAATGTTTGATACATTAGAAGCTGGAGAATATGATTGTTGTGCTACAAAAAGTACCAATCGTAAAGGTTATTCATTTTTAAGAAAAACCTTTACAAAATGGTTTTACAGTATTATAGGTAAAATTTCTAAAATTGAGATGGTACCAGGCGCTAGAGATTTTAGATTAATGACAAGACAAATGGTTGATGCGATTATTTCGATGAGAGAGTATAATCGTTATTCAAAAGGTTTATTCAGCTTTGTAGGATTTCAAACCAAATGGATTGATTTTGAAATTGAAGATAGACAAGCAGGAGTATCCAAATTTAATTTTTGGAAATTATTTTCTTATGCCATTGAAGGTATTGTAGCATTTTCTACATCACCACTTGTATTTGCTGCTTTAGTTGGTATTATTTTTTGTATCATTGCTTTCATTATGATTATTTTCATCATTATCAAGACACTAGTTTGGGGAGACCCAGTTGGTGGATGGCCTAGTATGGTATGTATTATGTTTTTAGTAGGTGGAATTCAATTGTTCTGTACAGGAATTATAGGAGAGTATCTAGCAAAAACATACTTGGAAACTAAGCATAGACCAATTTATATTATAAAGGAAACTGAGAAAGACATTAGAAAGTAGTAGCCAAACTACTTTTTTTGATATCTAAATGTGTAAAGTAAGCGAAAAATAATGTCAAAAAAGAAGGGAATTATGTTATTCTATATACTAGGTGATAATCATGAGTGATATTATGACAGAATTATTAGATGTATTAGATGAAAATGGAAATAAAACAGGTCAAGTAGAAACAAAGGAAGAAATCTATAAAAAGGGATTATGGCACCGTTCTGTCCATATTTGGATTATGAACGATAATCAGGAATTATTAGTTCAAAAAAGGAATCCTTTTAAAAAAACATTTCCCAATCTATGGGCTATTTCCTCAGCTGGCCATGTAATGGCAGGAGAGAGTAGTATGGAATCGGGATTACGAGAATTAAAAGAAGAATTAGATATTGATGCGAAAGAAGAAGAATTAGAATTCTTATTTACAATCAAAAGAGTTCAGCCATATCATGATTCTTATATTCGTGTTTTTGATGATGTCTATCTACTTCATAAAAATATAGATGTAGAAAAAACAAAACTTCAAGTAGAAGAGTTAACAGATATTAAATATGTATATTATGAATATTTAGAAAATATCTTCAAAGAAGGGGATAAAGACTATGTACCATACACAGAGGAACATCAAAAACTATTCTCACTTCTAGAAGATAGGAATTTAGAAATTATATAACGAAAGCAGTATTATCGTTTTATAGCGTTTTACGGCTTTTTATTTTACATTTAAGTCGAATGTTGTTATAATTTGTAATAGAGTAAATTAATTCAGGGGGAGTACTAATGAAGAAGTATTATGATAAGGTATCTTTGTGGAGTAGAATATTAAATTTTTCCTTTAAATTTACAAGGGCTAAGAAAAATTCTGATACTGTAGAAAATGCTAAAAAATATATAGAAAAATTATCAAAAACAAGCAAGAATAAAGATTTACCAAAAAAATTAGGATTAGTAAAAGAAAACATCAATAATATGGATGTATATTGCTATCGTGGTAATGTGGAAGATAATCGAAAAAAAATACTATATATTCATGGCGGTTCGTATATTGAAGAAGCATCTTACTTTCAATTAAGTTTTGCAATGAAAATTGCCAAAAAAACTAATTCTACATTGATATTTCCCGTATATCCACTTGCCCCTAAAGGTACTTATAAAATGATGTATCCTTTAATAGAAAGTGTTTATCAAAAAATACTAAAAAGTAATACCGAAATTAATTTTTTAGGAGATTCAGCTGGTGGTGGGTTTATATTATCTTTCTCTATGTATTTAAGAGATAAGAAAATAAAATTACCTAAAAATATTATTATGTTGTCTCCTTGGTTAGATGTCTCTTTATCCAATCCTAACACATATGAAGATGCTAAAAATGATTATATGTGTGGAGTAGATGGAACAAGATATTGTGGAAAATTATGGGCTGATGATTTAGATATGAAGAATCCATTGATTAGTCCTATGTTTGGAAATGTAAAAAATTTAAGTAAAATGACCATTATTACTGGAGAAAAGGAAATATTAAAATCAGATTGCCATAAATTTTCTGATATTCTTACTGCTAACAAAATAGAACATAATTTTATCGAATATAAAGGACAAGGGCATGATTTTGGTGCCTATCCAACAAAAGAAGGAAAACTAGTAATAGAAGATATATGTAATATCATTTTAAATAAGAAATAAAAAAGGAAGTGAATTTTATGAGAAATATTTTGGGAACCCAATCGTATATGGATACTCTATTACCTAATGAAATAGAAATAGAGATTTATGAAAAAGAAGAAGAAAAAAAATTAAACAAAGATGATTTAGAAGAATACTATTACAATTTAGAGGAGTATTGTAAATTATACCAAATTACAGAAAAATGGCATAAATACAAGACTAAAGTACAAATAAATCCGATAAGAATTTTAACAAAAAATGAAAAAAGGGAAATTCCTACCGAACAATTAGAAAAGTATTTTCAACAATTAAAAGAATACTATCAAGCAACGAAAAGTCAGGAAAAAAATCGAAAAATTATAAGATTATCAAATAAATTAGAAGAAAATTTGACAGATGATGAATATGCTATTTATTTAAAACAACTTAGAATACATGATGATTCTTCAAAAGTAAGTAATTTAAGCTTAAAAGAAAGAAAAAGAATCGCACCATTTTTAAGAATCTTAATGAAAGGAAGTAGAATTGCATCAAGAATTAAAATCTATAAATTAAATCAAAAAGTGCCAAAGATCCCTAATGATAGACCAATTATATTTGTCTTAACACATGTGGGAAAGGATGATCAAATTGTATTTAGCGACATAATAAAAGAACATTACACAATTTTATCCGGTGATTATGAAAGCCTACATAATAAAATAGAAGGTAATATATGTAAAATAAATGGTATTAAATTCTTCGATATGCGCTCTCAGAAAGAACGAAATGAAATTGGAAAAAAAGTTGAAGAAACCTTAAAAGAAGGAGATAATATTCTTTGTAGCATGGAGGCTGCATGGAATTTATATCCTAATGTACCAGTTACCGAGTTATTTAAAGGAATGATTCATTCTGCAATTAATGCTAACGCTGTTATCGTACCTGTAGGAATTGAGAGATTTAGTAAAACCCGATATGGAATCAATGTTGGAGAAGAAGTGTTTGACCCATTGACATATGTAGAAAAATTTCAGACAGAGGAAGAAATGGTAAATGTTGCCAAAGATGACTTAAGACAAATATTAGCCAACCTTAAAATGAAATTATATTTCCATAAAAAAATAGCTAAAAAGATTAAAGCAACAAGAGAATCAATTGGTGACTATGAAGAATATAATAAAAAATTTAAAGAAGACATCTTAACTGGATGGACTTTTACAGAAGAGGCAATCAAAGAAAAACGTTATCATAGCAAAGAAGAACCTATAAATGCTTTTAGCTATCTTATAACAAAATATAGTAATTTAACTCCATTATATGAATCAATAAAAGATGATACAATTCCAGTAGAGATAAAAGAAAAAATAATCAAGAAATTCAAAAAATTATTAGTAGAATTATCAAACGATATTAGCGATCCAATATATCCTAATGATATCCATAATGAATTACAAAAACAATTTGAAGATATATTACTTATAATAAATAATGATATAGATGTCAGCAATAAAGTGGATGTAAAACAAAACAGGAAAAAATAGAAGGTGGTAATATGGAAAATTTATCATATCCATTATGCGGACTTTTAGTAGCGATACTAATATATGTAATCTATTTTTCTAAAAAAAGGTTAGATAGTTTTGAGACTAAAATATACGGAAATTTAATTACATTTTGTTTGATTCAAGCAATAATAGAAGTAGTGGGGGTAATTATATTCAATTCATTTGGAACCTTAGCCATTATGTATTGGATGGTCAAAATTGATTATGTTTTCATTTTACTATGGGGATGGAGCTTATTTAGATATATATTATACATCGCACCATTAAAAGATAAAATGCGTACTATTTTAGATAAAATGATAGCATTTATAGTATTTTTGTTTTGTCCTATTATTTTATTCTCAAAAGTTTCTATTATAAACTCTAATAATGTATTAGACAGTTATGGAGATTCTACCAATTTTTTATATGTGATATGTTTTATCCTAATTATTTTAATAGTAAGTTTAGTCATTGCTACTATCATTAAAGATGACAAACATTTTAAAAATAAAAAACTAATTCCATTGTACAGTTTGGTATTGCTAGTAATAGGAGCAATGATGATTAGATTGTACTATTCACAGATTGTTATACAAGCATTTATCCTAGCATTTGTAGATTTAATTATGTATCATACTATTGAAAATCCAGATATGAAAATGATAGAACAGTTAAATATAGCGAAAGAACAGGCAGAAAAAGCCAACCATGCTAAAACCGATTTCTTATCTAGTATGAGTCATGAAATTAGAACCCCTCTAAATGCCATTAGTGGATTTAGTCAGTGTATCGAAACAGCAGAAACATTAGAAGAAGCCAAAGAAAATGCTAAAGATATAATTTCTGCAAGTGAAGCATTATTAGAAATTGTGAATGGAATTTTAGATATTTCTAAAATAGAAGCAGGAAAATTAGAAATTACGAATTCTGACTATAATGCGAAAGAATTATTTGAAACAACAGCTAGATTAATTATGCCAAGAATAGAAGAAAAAGGACTAGATTTTAGAATTCATATTTCCGAAGATCTACCAGAGGTTCTATATGGAGATCATACCAACCTAAGAAAAGCAGTAACCAATATCTTAACCAATGCTGCTAAATATACGGAAAAAGGATATGTTGATTATACAGTAAATTGTGTTAGAAACGGAGATGTTTGTCGACTAATTATTTCGGTAGAGGATACAGGACGCGGAATTAAGAAGGAAAACATAGACAAGTTATTTACAAAATTTCAAAGATTAGATGAAGATAAAAATACTACGATTGAAGGTACAGGATTAGGACTTGCGATTACCAAACAAATTTTAATGTTAATGGGAGGTAATATTGTAGTCCAAAGTGTTTATGGGAGTGGTTCTAAATTTACCATAGTAGTAGATCAAAAAATAAAAGAAAAATCACAAAACACAACAGTAGTATATAATCCTCAAACAGCTAATAGCGTAGTGGATTTATCCAACAAAACTATTTTAATAGTTGATGATAATAAGTTAAATTTAAAAGTAGGAGTAAAAATTATCAATTCTATTTATAAGACTATTATCGAAACAGCAGAAAGTGGTTTTGAGTGTCTAGAAAAAGTAAAAGTTAAAAACTATGATTTAATCTTAATGGATGATATGATGCCAAAAATGAGTGGAGTAGAAACCCTAAAAGAATTAAAAAAAATCGATGGATTTCATACGCCTGTGGTAGCCTTAACCGCTAATGCAATAGCAGGGATGAGAGAAAAATATTTACAAAATGGTTTTGTTGAATACTTAGCCAAACCGATTGAGAAAGAAGAA
>CALVOY010000009.1 GCA_944350415.1 uncultured Bacilli bacterium
GAAAATTAAGTGTATACTTTTTTTCATACATTGAAATATTAAATTTCGGATATATATTAACATATTTATATAAAAAATGGTAGTTTTTTTTGAAAAAACTGCCATTTACTCTTGCAAATCTCAATTCGTACCTTAAACTGAAATTTAACTTTTCATTTCACTAAAAAGCTTATGTATTAAGCTTCCCCTCCTAAATCTTTTATTTTTTGTTCTAAACACTGAATTTTCTCACTTACTTTTTGATCCTCTGCTTCCTCTAAGGTATACCATCCATATTCAAACATTAAGTTATATGCTTCACGCGCAGCATCTTTGGCATCTTCTAAAAGCGTAAAATAATCTTCATATAGATAATCATTACTTGCCTCGTTTAAAGCGATAGAATAATTATTAGACATATTTTTTTCCAGCTCTAGAATGGAATTTAGATAATCACGATCATTCATTTCCATTCCTGTAGGAACTTCCATTTTAGGATTCTTAATTTCATTATTCTTCATTTTCCTCTGCCTCCTCACTAGAATCTTCCTCCCAATCACATTCGTCGCATTCACATTCCTCTATTTCCTCATTTTTCAAAATAGAAATAATGAAATGCAAATGATCTTCGTGCATATTACGAAATCTTTCTAAGAGTTCTTTTATTTCTGAATCCTGTACTTCATTTATAAAATGATTGATCTGTTTCAAAGCTGTATAATTCCATTCAAACATATCTGATAAATAAGCTAAATCTTTGGTTGAAATTATTTGTGGTACTGTATCCATATTTTCATCTCCTCAATCTTATCATGAGAAGAAAAATACTACTTTATACAAAAAAAATACGATTTAAGTTACTTTTTAGAAATTTCTTTTCTTAATTCCTTAATTTTCTTTCTTCTTTCTTTTTTTAGATAATTAATATTATCCAAAGTTTTGCGCATCGAAGATAAAATTTGCTCACCTATTGGAAAGGAGAATTCTACTTTTGGGAATGCACTAAACAATTTATTCAAATAGAAAGTATGTTTAGATAAAATTTCTTTTACCTGTTTATCAATATCTGAAGTGGAATCCTTTCTAATATTGGTTAATTTATTCTTCAAATTATTTATAATGGCAAAGGTTATCACATTATCTATCAAAAAAGTAATCAATAATATCATACTAATAATAATTAACACCATTTCTGGTATCTTTTTTACTACTAATAAGAAAGCAGGATTAATTAGATAGATAAAAGCAAGTCCTAAAATTCCAAATGCTAAGGAATTTTTTAAACATATTCTTCCTTCTAAATTAAAACGTTCTTTAGAATAATCCCACCATCTAGCTTTAAATAATTTTTCCATTACATAACTTGTTAAAAATTCTAGTATTGATGTTCCTACTACTGCCATCACAAATAATGTAATAGGTTCATGGTAATAATTGCTTAGAAAAAAATACATATACATCGCGCCAAAACCATAAATTGGACAATATGGTCCTATTAAAAAGCCACGATCATGAACGAATTTTTTTTGGCCAATCGAACATACTATGCATTCTACTATCCACCCCATAATAGAATAACAATAAAACATAAAAAAATATAAACAGACATTATACATGATCCTCACCTATCCTTTTTTAGGATATCATATTTTGAGGAAGATGAAAACATCTGTTTTTTTATTCTAAATATTCTAAATATTTTTCTTCAAATTTTAGTTCCAGAATCATTCCTTCTTGATAAAGTGTATTGGTAATATTTTGACTTACTAAGTAGCCAATCCCTTCCGTTTGATAGGTAATTCCTGCTTGATTTAAATAAGTTGTTACATCCTTTTTACTCCATCCTGTAAAGTCCGGAATTATAATATCAGACCCATTTGTAGTTAAGAAAATCTTGGTTCCTTTCGTAACTACAATTCCTTTTTTAGGATATTGGTTAATAATGGTATCTCCATTACCAATCGTTTCTACTAAAATTCCTTTTTCTTCTAATTCTTTCTTTACACTATCTACTTTTTTATTCATATAGGTATCTAAAGTATGGGTAATTTTAGTTGTATTTTGTTCACTCTCATCATAAATATTATAATATTTACTAACATTTTCAATTACACTTTTTACAACATGTGCTAGGGCATTGGCATATTGGCGAGGGCGTTTTACATTGGCATAAATGATAATTTCCGGATCTTCTTTTGGGAACATTCCAGCAAAACCACGGATAACATCGTATTCTCCAGTTAGATAACCTGTTCCATTGGTACTCGCAATTTGAGCAGTACCTGTTTTGGCAATAAGATTATATCCTGGCATATTATAATTGGTTCCAGTTCCTTCTAATACGACAGTTTCCATTAAATCTTTAATTTTGTCAGTAGTTGTCTTGCTTGCTACTCGTCCCAATTCTGTTCTAGTATTTTCTTCTATAATGTTACCTTCACTATCTACAATTTTATCGACAATATAAGGCTGCAATAATATTCCATCATTGGCAATAGAAGTAAGCGCTTTAATATTTTGGATGGAAGTAACCATAATTCCTTGACCAAAACCAGCATTTAAAACTTCTGTTTCATATTTAAAACTTAATTTTCCAGCTGTTTCTTTGCTAAGCTCAATTCCAGTTTTAGCACCAAAGCCTAATTTCTTATAATAGTCCATTAAAATATCACGATCGATATAATTATGAACTAAATTTACTATTCCGACATTACTAGATAAGGCAAATCCTTTATCATAAGAAATTTCTCCCCATCCTTTACGATCCCAATCACCTATTACCGTACCATCTGTTGTTGTATAAGTTCCAGATTGAAAGGTTTCACTACCATTATATTTTCCAGCTTCCATCACGGCCATATAAGAAAATATCTTCATAGTACTACCAGGTTCGAAGCTAACAGAAATATTAGGATCCAAATAACTTTTAATATCTTTAATATTAGGATCAAAGGATGTTGTAGAACCCATTCCTAATATTTCACCAGTTTTGGCTCCTGCTACCACAATATTAATTTCATCAAAATCGTATTGATTGATTGCTTCTTCTAAAGCTTGCTCAACAAAAAATTGAACATTAGAATCAATCGTTAAATAAATACTATTTCCATCTTCTGCTTCTTGGATCTTTTCTTTTGTATTCGCAATTTTATAACCTCTTAAGTCTTTTTGATATTCTTTAAATCCATCTGTACCTGTTAGAGAATCGTTAAATAAGGCTTCAATTCCCATTTCTCCTATAATTTTGCCATCGCTATTACTTTTGGCATAGCCTAAAGTATAAGATAAAAAGTCTCCTTTTGGGTAGTAACGTTTCTGCGTTTCGGTAAAATCAATTCCGTCCAAATTTAATGCTAAAATTTTATCTTTGGTAAGTTCCGTTAATCCTTTACCGGCAGATCCGAATTCTGTTTGATAAACAACTTTATTCAATAAGGATAAAATATTCTCTTCACTCATGGAAATTACAGTTGCTAAAGCTTTTGCCGTTTTTTCTTTATCACGGACATAATTTCCTTCTCCACGAGAAGAATCTAAATAGGCGATCAATGTATAAGAATATACATTTTGAGCAAGTGCTTCCCCATTAACATCATAGATCGTACCACGTTTTGCTAAAATTGTTTCGTGTTTAATCGTTCTTTGACTGGCAAATTCAGATAAATTAATGCCATCTACTTTTTCAGATAAAGATAGAACCCCTGCTCTATATAGCAAAAGAATAAACAAAAAAAGAGTCACCAATAAAGCAATGTTAGAAATTCTAACATTACGATTCGTTGTGGTTCTCTTGTTTTTCTTCATAGGCTTCAACTTCCCCTTATTCTGCACTGTCTTCTACACTACTGGTATCTTCTGTTACTGTTCTAATATTATTATTATTATAACTTAATCCTTGTTCTTTGGCAACCTCTTGAATTTTTTCTAAAGATGCTAGTTCATTTATTTTCATTGTTAAACTCGTATTTTTCTTTTCTTGAGTCGTGATTTGTTTTTTTACTTTTTCTACTTCAAAATTAATTTCTGATAAAGTTGCTTGTGAAAAAACCAAAGCAAAAGGTGTGATTAATATCATAACCAAAGTAAAAATGTATACCAATCGTTCAAATTTTGACATTTTCAAGCGTTTTTTTACTTTTCTCATTCTATCCACTCCATTTATTTTATTCTTTTTATTACTCTTAATTTTGAAGATCGACTGCGATTATTTTGTTGTAGTTCATCTTCACTAGGTATAATTGGTTTGTGATTTACTAGACGAAAATCTGGTAGATACTCTTCTGGAATACTAGGTAATCCTTTTACCATAGAGTCTACATTGGTCAATTCTTTAAATACATTTTTTACTATTCTATCTTCTAAAGAATGAAAAGTAATTACTGCTAAAACTCCGCCTACTTTCAACAAGCTAGCGGCATCTTTTAAGCTAGATTTCAAGATATCCAATTCATGATTTACTTCTATTCGAATAGCTTGGAAAGTTTTTCTAGCTGGATGCTTGTCCCGTTTTGCTTTTTCAGGCATAGATTTTTTAATAATATCTACCAATTCAAAAGTAGTTTCAATAGGTCGTTGGTTTCTAGCTAAGACAATATTTCTAGCAATGCTATTTGCATATTTTTCTTCTCCATATTGAAAAATAATTCGTGATAACTCTTTTTCACTGTAACTATTTACTACATCATAAGCAGAAAAATTACTGGTTTGATCCATTCTCATATCTAATTTGGCATCATGGTGATAGCTAAATCCACGATCTTTTTCATCCAATTGAGGGCTAGATACTCCTAAATCAAAGAGAATACCATCTACTTTTTTCACTCCTAATTCATTTAATTTTTCTTTTAGATAAGCAAAATTACTTTTGATTAGTGTGAAATTATTTCCAATTTCATTTAATTTTTTGGAAGAGGCATCAATTGCCTTCTGATCTTGGTCAAAGGCGAAAAGGTGCCCCCTTTTTATTCTTTTTAAAATTTCCCCAGAATGGCCAGCATATCCTAGTGTACAATCAACATATATACCATCTTCTTTAATTTCTAAACTATCAATAGATTCTTGTAGCAAAACACTAATATGCATCTAAATCACCTACAAATCTAAATCGATATTGGATGTAAACAAATTCTCTGCAATATCGGATAAATTCTCGCTGTTCTCATCAAAGAAGTTCTCCCATTTATCTTTTGACCAAATTTCAATTCGATCATTTACACCAACTATTACACATTCCTTTTCTAGGCTAGCATAGTTGAGCAAAGGAGAAGTTATGTTGATTCGACCCTGTTTGTCCAATTCCACAATCGTAGCACCTGATAAGAAAAATCTGGTAAAGTTACGGGCATCTTTTTTTGTAAAGGGTAATTTCTTTAGTCTTTCCACAATCTTATTCCATTCAACCAAAGGATATACAAACAAGCAATTTTCCAATCCTCTAGTTAACACAAAGCTTTCCCCTAATTCCTCTCGAAATTTAGATGGAATAATAATTCGGCCTTTTTCATCCAGCGAATGATGATATTCCCCCATAAACATATAGATCCCCCACTTTTCACCACTATCAACCACTACTTACCATTATAATACACCTTACCCAACAAAAAAGCAAAGAATTTTTATTAAAAAGAAATTCTTTGCTTTTTCTGATACGTAAAAAAATGTAAATAAATATTAAATTCTATATTGATTTAAAAAATGCTTTTTAAACATAGAGTTATTAGCTCTTAAGATCTTTGTTTAATACCTTTTGATCGATGATTTCTTTTAAGTAAGACATAAATTCCTCTTGTGAAAGAGTCTCTGTCTCTTCTCTTCCATGAAGTCTATAACTAATTGTTTTATGATCACGCTCGTTATTTCCTAAAATTAAAGTAAATGGTATCTTTTTCTTTTGACTTTCACGCATTTTATATCCCAATTTTTCATTTCTAGCATCTACTTCTACTCTAATACCATTATTTTCTAATAATCTTTTTACCTCATCTGCATATTCTAAATGGTATTCGATATTTACAGGAATAATATTTACTTGCGTAGGAGCAAGCCAGGTTGGAAATGCTCCCTTTGTTTCCTCCATAATAAATGCTGTAAATCTATCAAAAGTACCAAAAATGGCTCTATGAAGTACTACTGGAATTTGTTTATTTCCTTCTTTATCAATATAAGTCAAATCAAATCTTCTTGGAAGTAAAAAATCTAATTGACAAGTTGACAAAGTAACCTCGTTCCCAACAGCTGGTTTTACTTCTACATCTAATTTTGGTCCATAGAAAGCGGCTTCTCCTATCGCTTCAAAATATGGGACTTTCAATTCATTTAATACTTCACGTAGTTTGCTTTCTGCTTCATTCCACATTTTATCATCATCAAAATATTTTTCTTTATCTTCTGGATCGCGGAGTGATAATCTAAAACTATAGTTTTCAATTCCAAAATCTTGATATACATCTAAAATCAAAGATACTACTTTTTTAAATTCTTCACCAATTTGTTCTGGTGTCACAAAAAGATGAGCATCATTTTGACACATACAGCGAACTCTTTCTAATCCTTTAACTGCACCACTTGCTTCATATCTAAAATCAGTAGCAAATTCACCAATTCTAATCGGTAAATCTCGATAAGAATGTAAAGTGTTTCCATAAACTAGCATATGATGTGGACAATTCATAGGACGAAGAACAAACTCTTCTTCATCTACTTTCATAGATGGGAACATATTTTCTTTATAATGATCCCAATGGCCTGATGTTTTATATAGATCTACCGTACCTACACAAGGGGTATATACATGAAGATAACCCATTTTTCTTTCTTTTTCATAAATATAGTTTTCTAATTGCTTCCTAATTACTGCACCATTAGGTAACCATAAAGGCATCCCTTTTCCCACCAAATCATGGGACATAAAAATATCTAAATCTTTTCCTATTTTACGGTGATCTCTTTCTTTAGCCTCTTCTAATAACCTTAAATGTTCTTGTAATTCTTCTTCTGTATCATAGCAAACCCCATAGATTCTTTGGAGCATTTTATTTTTAGCATCACCTTTCCAATAGGCACCGCTTACTTTTAATAACTTAAAATGTTTTAATTCTTTGGTATTCTCTACATGAGGACCACGACAAAGATCCGTAAAATCCCCTTGTGTATAACAAGAAATGGTTACTTCACTTTCATCCATTCTAGAAATCAAATCCATCTTATATGGATCATCTCGAAACATATCTAGTGCTTCTTGTTTAGAAATTTCGTGACGCACAATATTCTTATTATCTTTGGCACACTTCTTCATTTCCTTTTCAATGTTAACTAAATCTTCTTCTTTAATCACTTCATCTCCAAGGTCTATATCATAGTAAAACCCATCTTCGATTACTGGTCCTACCCAAAATTTAGCATTCGGATATAAATGCTTTACTGCTTGTGCTAATAAATGTGCACAACTATGATTTAATTGATTTAATCGCTCATTTTCTTTTATATTTATCATACTAAAATTCTCCCTTCCTATCTAAATCTATTTTCTTTACATATTCTTGATATACTTCTGGTTCAACATCAAAAATCATTTGTTCATATTTTTCATCATACATACTAGCCGCTATTTTTCCATAGATTGTATCTTGTTTGTTTCGAATAATCAAAATCAATTGATCGATATCTAATTTATCAATTGCTTCTTTTAATAAATCTACAGAAATTATTTCGTTAGACTCTAATAATTTCAGAGTAAGTAACTCTTGAAAAATCTCTTCTTTGATTCCCTTCGATGCTAATAATGAATTGGCTATTTCTATTATAGAAACATTATTGTTTAAATATCTTTCTATAATAGTTGTTTTAGCTATATTTATAGTTAATTTTATTTGACTAATTCTCTCTGTTAGCAAAACATTGTTGGACTTTAACTGCTTTACTTCTAACTCTAATAACTCCTTCACATTCTGTTCTAATACAATAAACAAAGTACTAGTTGGAAAGTTCATTAAATACGATTTTCTTCTTTTCATAAAATACTCCCCCCTAAAAAGAAAAATAAAACTCCCATCATAATAAAATATGACAGGAGTGCTTAGCACGGTACCATCCTTGCTTACTTAATTAAAATAACGGAGTTCATCCGGGCATCCTATTAAGGTCCAACTAAAGAGTAGTAATTTTTATATTTCTTTATCTAATTCCACCAACCTTAGACTCTCTATTAAATTCGTATAAAAATATTGTCTCTTATCACAGTTTTTCAAAAACTTACATTAATCATATGTCTTTTTTATTTTTTTGTCAACATCTTTATCTTCTCTTTTTGATAAGACTCCACAAAAGAATCTATCACAATATTCTTTTCGTTGATATATTTACAAACTTCTGGTATTCTTTCCTCTATTTGATAAGCTTCCCGATCAGAAACCAAATGGAAATAAAAAGGATTAAGTACATATAATTTCATAGCAACATCACTATATCTCCTTAAAGGAGATGTTACATGACTATAATGAGGAAGTCCTAATCCGAAATGGCCTTTTGCTTCTATAGAATATTTTCCTTTAGGACAAATAGATTTTAGATATCTAGTAACACTCTCTAAATTAGTATGATTACTAGAATAAATATCACTGGAAATACTAGATATTTTGTTCATATATTCTTGATCAACTACATGAATACGGTTAATGCATGGTAAATGATTTTTATTCATATGATAAGGCACTATATAATTAGCCATCATCATACAAGTTTCGACTATTTTACTAGAACTCGAATGTTCAATAATATTAGTACTAGTAGAGTTGCTAACAGTTCTGTTTACTAACGAATATATTTTATCTATTTTAAAATTTTTACTTAGTTTACTAGTTGCTTCTGCCAAAGTAAGAACCGTATTTAAATATCTAGTATCATCGCTGTTACCAGTTTGTAGTGTTTCATTGACCTTAGCATAAGTGGTATTTTTAGCTACTTTAATAACTGTTTCCATAAACTCATAGTTCTCAACGATCCCCAATTCATTTATATACAAATAATAGCTAGTAGCTAGACGATATTTGTCTTGTAATAAATTCATTTTATCTTTCGCTAAAATATCTGGAAACATAAAAATAGTGCCATTAGGTAGATAAATAGAGCTTCCTCTTTCATACGCGCCATCTAAAATAATACTATTTTCAGGGAGGAAACCTACAGGATCTGCAATATGAATTCCTAATTTATAATATCCATCTTCTAATTTTTCAATTGATAAAGCATCATCTAATTCGCTGGCGTTATCTCCATCTATCGTAAGAATATATTCATCCTCTATGATTTTTCGGTTTGGATACTGATTTTTTTTGATCTCGTGATTCACTCTTCTTGCTTCGGATAAAATTCCCTCATCAAACTTAGCTTTGATATCATGCATATAACAGATTTCATTAAAAGTCGTATTATGATTTTTATTTTCTAATTTTTCTTCTAAGTGATTTAGCCAAAATGTAAATTTTCTTTTTATTAAATTATTGTATTGGTTTTCTATCATATTTTTCCTACAATAATGAATATGACTCACTGCATTTTTACGCTCTTTGAACGAAAATTCCAATTTTGGGTGATTCAGAAATAATAGAATTACTTTTTCGTAATAAATCAAATTAAAATTAGTAGATAATTCTTTATGATCAGTATATAAATATATTTCTTCTATATAATTGGAGATAATTTCTTCTAATAAGGATTTTCCTTCTTGATCTCTTACTCTAATCATATATGGATAATTGGTTAGCACATCTTCTACTAAATTATAATCTTTTAATTCAAATAATAGATATCTCATTAATTCCAAACTATTTCCTTGATAGTAATTGGTAAAGTCATAAAAACTAGCTATCATTAAGCTCTCGGTATTATTGATTAAATCTTTTAATAATGAAAAGTTAGGATTATCTTTAGAAATGTAACCAGGTTTTTGAAGAATTAAAACTTGGATTTTTTCACGAATTTCTTTTAATAAATCTGCCATACTCTGCTTTTCTGACTTTGTAACTTGAGTAGTACAAAGCAAAGAAGATACAATCGGAAAAATTGTTAATAAATAATTAAAATCATCTTCGAAATTATAATTTTCTAAGGATTGTTTCAAAAAATTCAAATAATCGTATGGTTGATAACAAAAGCATTTTCCGCTTTCTATTACACTATCTAAGCTAAGTGGATCTAAGCCATTTATCTCTTCCAAAATAGAATTCATGATCTTTTCCTATTGCTTTCCCCAATTAGTTCAAAATCCATGGTTAAATCCTTAATTCTTTCTATCATTCGTCTAGCTTTTATTTCTTCTTTTCCGCTAGAAGTCATACTAAAATGTTCTTCTAATTGCTTTAAATTTAAATTTGAAGTAAAAAAGGTAGGTAGTTCTTCATCCATACGATACTGTAAAATAGTTCCTAATATTTCATCTCGAGCCCATGGTGTTAAGTATTCTGCACCGATATCATCTAATAACAACAAAGGTACTTTTTTAATATATTCATACTTATCTTCAAAATCATTACCAAATGAAGATTTTAGTATTCTTAAAAACTCAGGAACATAAACGATAGCACTTTTTATGTTTTTTTTAGCAAGTTCATTCAATAAGGCAGCAATTAAATAGGTTTTTCCTGTCCCATAACTACCGTGCAAATAAATTCCTTTTGGACTCTTTTTAGAGATGAATTCATCGATAAAAGTTTTTACATATTTCATAAAATTCACTCTATTTTTATCGTTTTTATATAAATCTTTTAAAGAGGCTTCCTTTACTTTTTTAGGTACTTCAAAAAGATAAACATTTTCTTGATATTTGGTATCTAAATCCTTTTGTTGCTGATAGCTACAAGCTACATAACTAAAGATTATTTTTTCTTTTTCCAAGCGGGGCGTATACATATAACCATTCATTTTATTTCTACACTCACTCAGTCCTTTACAACTTTTGCAATGTCCAAATTCCACACTAGCTTCTTCTAATGATGATGTGTATTGCATTAACACTTCATCACTTGCATTTAGCATATTGACTATTTCTTTAAAATCGCGATTATCTAATTTTTTTATATAATTTTGCTTTAAAAGATTCAATTCTTCACTAGATAATTTTATCAGTTCTTGAATTTTTTTCATGATACCACCCCAACTAGTTCTATTGTACGAAATTCCAAAAAGTTTAGCAAGAAAAAGAAAAATACTTTATTCATATATTCCCCCAAATCTCTTTACCTTTTTGGCATCCTTCTTATAAACTAAATCTACATCATATAACACAATCGGTCTTTTTTTAAACCGCTCTGGTAAATCTTCTGCACTTTGAAAACCTGTTATATTGGCATCATGATAATCGTTTAAAAAGCCAAAATTTTTATTATTTTTTTCTAAACAATTAGGATCTGTTAGGATATATCCTTGATGACTTAACTCTTGAAAAAAATGTTCAATATCTTTATCTGTCATAGAAAGACCGTTATATTCTTTCTTTAAATAGTCTTGTATTTCGACAATTAATACAGGGGCATTATTTTCATCATAAATTATTTCTGTTTCCGTAGGAGCTATTAAAAATAGATCTTTTTCAGTAGCCAACTCATGCTTTTTTAAACTGAATTTTAAAACTTTATTTCCTACTTGGAATACTCTAGTAGTAGTTCCAGATGATAAATATTTTATTTCTTGATTCTTTAAAATATCTATCACACTTTTTTCTTGGTGATAATTAATTAAAGTTGTTAATATTCTATCAATGTCTAAAGTAGGTTGTTTTAAATATAAACATAGAAGCTCTCTATATTGAGATAATAAGTTAGAATAATGATACCAAAATAAAGGTTCTGTATAAAAATTCTCTAATAATTCCATTTTATAACATAACTCCGTTTGAAAAAAAATTTCAAAGTTTTCTAATATCATTTTCTTTAATTCGGGATAAATTTTAGAATAAAATAATAAAAATTTTGGTAATTTAGAAAAAACCAAATTTTTTTCTTCTTGATAAAAGGGTAAAGACTCTTGCTGATAATCGAATTCATCCGGATTTTTATAAAAACTTCTAAGGATAATATTTAGATCAAAATCTACTTTTTCTTGAAACAAAGTTCTTATAAAACGATCTCTAATATCTTGGTTGGATAGTGTTAAAAATTTCCCTAAAAATTGCTGATAAATTTCCGATTTATCTTTTATAAACTTTACTATTACACATGTTTTTTTAGAAAAATCATCCTGCATTAAAATAGCTTCTAAATTATGAAAAATATAGTCTAATCCCCAACTCGTATCTAATAAATGGTTAATTTCTTCTACTAATATATCTTGTGGTCTTATGTATTCATGATGTAATAAATAAAAAGTATGTTCTTTAAATTCCGAATCTAAATAAATCAAACGAAAAAGATCATATGCAATACCAAAATAATCCCCTTTATTTTCAAAACATGGTAATATGGTATGTAAAATCTGTTTTTTATCTGGGCAATTATGAATCAAATCTACTATATCATGAGTATCACTATAAGTCATAGTAGATAAAATCTCAACATTTCCTTTTTTTAATTCTTCTAAAGAATACATATGATTACACTCCTATATAGAAAAATAAAGTATCTTCCTACTTTATTTTTCTATTTCTTTAATTTCAATTTTACCAATAAATATTTTGTTCATAGCACCATTATCAGCATTCCAATCTAACCACATTCTAAAATCAAATATTTCACTACTATGTGCTTTAATGGTAGTAGTATATAAAATTCCATCATCAGATAAAGTAGAAGGTTCTACTAAATAATTTTCGTTGCTTATTAAACTATATCTTAAATAATGATTTGGTAATACTTCTTTGCCTTGACTTTTGGCTTTTTCTTCGTTATTTCTAAAAACAATTTGATAAGTAATATCAGAGTTAGAATGATTTACTACTTCAAAACGATAAGGATCATTTTCTAAAGCTTTGCTGTCTTTCATAGGAGAAGCGTCCTGTAATAAAATACCACTAGATAAATCTTTCATATAAAATGCTTGTTGATTTTGCAAAAAAGCAAGTGAAGATAGTAGATTTTCTTGTTTTGGAATGTAAATAAAAGTTGTTGCAAGCACTAAAAATAATGAAATACAAACAATAGATAGAATATATTTTCTAATATTCTTTGCCCGATTCATGATATTGCTCCCCTCGTATAATATATTTTGTAAGTTATTTTTGACTTACAATTTAACATCTTTATAGTTAGTTTTTTAACTAACAAATTTATTAATTGGTTGGGATACTCTAGTGTTAAAATATTATTGAAATATTTTTGACTGAGATCTATTCTAACGCACCCTGTAACCCTTTTAGGTGTTTACTCAGAAAGACTGTTTCTCTTCTTATTAGTCACATTTCTTCTAACTCAGATGCTGTTTCTATTTTCTTATTAGTTCGCAGTATCCAAATCCCTAATAGAAAATATGTATTCTAATAACGAGGTTGTCGTAAGCTAGTAAGCTAGAGTTATCGTTGCCAATTATATTTCACAAAAATCTAATCAGAAAGGTGGTGA
>CALVOY010000010.1 GCA_944350415.1 uncultured Bacilli bacterium
TAGCGATGAATGAAGAATTTAAAATTCATTATGATCAAGAAGCAGTAAGAAGAAAAACGGAAAACTCGATTCGAGAAGAATCTTATGAAAAAGGATTTTCTCAAGGAATGGAGCAGGGAATTGAGCAGGGTAAAGAAAAGAAGCAAATAGAAATAGCTAAAAACTTTTTAAAATTAGGGACAGTTAGTATCGAAGATATTGCGGAAGCAACAGATCTAACTGTAGATGAAATCAACAAGTTATAAGATAATAGGACACCTTAAAACTGTGATTCTCGATGAATTCTACTTATATGGTTTACTACTAAAATGATTGATGATATTTCTTCTTTTTCTCATGGAATTGGTGTGTTATGATTAGGATAGATTGGTAGATGGTAGTATGGAGTTTTTAATTTTATTAGCAATTTTACCAGGAATAGTGGTGGGGTTGTTTATTTATAAAGCAGACCAAATAGAAAAAGAACCGAAAAAAGAGTTATTAAAAGCTTTTTTATTTGGTATTATGGCTATCTTTTTAACATTCTTTTTATCTTATCTTTTTGGAGTAGTTGATATTGAAATTCATTTTGATAATTGGATAGAAATATTTTTATATTCATTTTTGGGAATTGCTTTGATAGAAGAATTCTCAAAATGGTTTTGCTCCTATCTGTTTTTAAGAAAGAATCAAAATTATAACTATTTATTTGACGGAATTGTTTATGCTGCTTTTATTTCTCTTGGTTTTGCTACCATTGAAAATATTTTTTATACCTTTGCGGGTGGTATTTTTACAGGGTTTGTTCGAGCTATTACTACCGTACCTGCCCATGCTTTTTTTGGCATTATAAGTGGCTATTGTTTTTCCTTATCGAGAAAATTTAAATTATTGTCAGAAAAACGAAAAGCAAAATTTTATTTTCTTTGTAGTCTACTATTTCCTGTTTTATTGCATGGATTCTATGATTTTTGTTTATTGACACAAAATTATATTTTCTTTCTTATTTATTTACTTTTTGTGGTCACATTATATAGTATTTCGATTTATCACACCAAAAAATTAAAAGAAATAGATGGGCCGTTTATCGAAAAATGATAATATTTTATTAGCATAGTAATAGTAGGATATTGATCCATATTATAGTCACCTGAATAGAAAAGTCGAATAAAATTCATGAAATATTCTCTTTTTTCATAAGATTTATTGGTGGTTATATGTCTACTTTTGTTTTAGAAATGATAGCTCAATTCGGTTATTTAGGAATGTTTTTTTCAATGATACTAGAAGCTATTATCATCATTATTCCTAGTGAATTAATTTTAGCAACTGGTGGAATTTTAGCTAGTCAAAAGATTTTTTCGTTTTGGGGTGCCTTTCTAATTGGTTTAATAGGAAGTGTTTTCTGCGCTGTTATTATTTACTTAATGGGAAGAATTGGTGGAAGGCCTTTTGTTGAGAAATATGGAAAGTATTTCTTTATGAAAAAAGAAGATATTGAAAAAGCGGATGAATGGTTCCGCAAGTACGGTATGTTAGCTGCTTTTATTGGTAGAAATTTTCCAATTGTTAGAACATTTATTTCTCTTCCTATCGGGATGACAAAATTAAACTTTGTAAAATTTTTAATATATACTACACTAGGTAGTATTCCTTGGACTTTTGCGTTTGTTTATGTTGGCTATTCGCTCGGAAATAACTGGATATTATTATCAGGATACACCGATCGTTTAAAGATACCTATTATGATTTTAATAGCGTTATTGTTAATAAAATGGATATTCCAAAAAATAAAGGTAAAGACGCGTTCTAAATCATCACTCTTTTAAGTTTGAAAATTTAAAATATTTGTAATTCGCCTTTTAATAAAGATAAAATTGTACTATAATAATAAAAGGTGAGGATATGAAAGAAATCATTGATACCTTTGTGACAAATTCTACAGAAATACTAACTGGATTTGGTCCAATTGCAGGAGTGCTTTTAATTATTCTAGAATCTATACTGCCAGTGCTTCCGCTTTCTGTATTTATAACTTTAAATATGGTTAGCTTTGGTCCTTTTTTTGGATTTTTTATTTCATGGATTTCTACAATCATAGGTTGTATGTTGTCTTTTACTTTATTTCGCCATTTCTTTCAGAAGAAATTATATCGTTTTATTAAGAAAAAAGAACAAGAAAAATTTGCTAATATCATGAAGATAATATCCAATATCAGTTTTAGTAATTTGGTAATTTTAATTGCAATTCCTTTTTCACCGGCTTTTTTTATTAATATTGCAGCAGGAGTATCTAAGGTGAAAGTAGAAAAATTCTTTTTAGCAGTTATTATTGGTAAAATAGTCATGGTTTATTTTTGGGGATACATTGGGACAACCCTTCTAGAAAGTTTGACAGACATTAATGTACTTTTTAAAATTGCTTTTTTATTAATTGGAGCATTCTTGGTATCTAAGCTAGTGGAGAAAAAATTAAAAATGAAATAACAGAATTAGTGGAGGAGTATTTATGGAATATATAATAATTTTCCTGTTGGTGATTGTTTTAATATTGTTACTTATTAACTTATTTCGAAAAAATGATAATAGTGATATGACAGAGAGATTAGGAAGATTTGAAGTAAACATTACCAAAGAAATGAATCAAGATTTTAATAATTTAAATGATAAAATGGAACAAAGATTAAATGCTATTAATGATAAAGTAAATGAACGATTGGATCAAAACTTTGAAAAAACCAATAAAACATTTACTTCTGTATTGGAAAGACTTAGTAAAATAGATGAAGCCCAAAAGAAAATAGAAACATTATCTAGCGACATTGTTTCCTTGCAGAGCATTTTGACCGATAAAAAATCACGTGGTATTTACGGAGAAGTGAATCTAAAACACATCATGGAAACCGTTTTTGGAGTCAATGATAAAATCTATAAACTACAATACACATTACCGAATTCTACTATTGCTGATTGCGTATTATATGCTCCAGAACCATTAGGAACCATTGTTATCGATTCTAAATTTCCACTGGAAAACTACCAAATGATGGTTGATAAAAAATTATCTGCTACCGAAAGAGCGATGCATGAAAAGCAATTTAAAGTAGATGTTAGAAAGCATATTGATGCCATTAGTAGCAAATACATCATTTCAGGAGTGACTGCAGAACAAGCCATTATGTTTTTACCAGCAGAAGCGATATTCGCTGAAATTAATGCCTATCATGCAGATATTTTAGACTATGCTTATCGTAAAAAGGTTTGGATTTGTTCACCAACCACCTTAATTTCAACACTAAGTGTTATTCAAATGATTATTAAAAATATGGAGCGTGATAAATATACTTCTATTATCCATGAAGAGTTAAATAAACTAGGTCTAGAGTTTTCTAGATATAAGGATCGCTGGGATAAATTAGCTAAGAGTATTCAAACTGTGAATAAAGATGTAGAAAATGTTCATATTACAACTGAGAAAATTTCGAAAAAATTTGAAATGATTAATCAAGTAGAGGTAGCAAAATTAGGAGATGAAGAAATTGAAATTAAAAAAACTGCTGAAAGTAGTAAATAGTTTATTTTTTGTATTTTTCATATGTTTTATGGCATATATGCTAATTAGTTCTTATGATACTATGAAATTATCAAAAATATTAACGCTTCTTTGCATTTTGCCACTAATTATGGTACCATATTTATTATATAAGATAAAAGTGTACCATATGGATGAGGTATTAATCTTTTTCTACTATTTATTTTTATTATTAGCTTTGGTACTAGGAAGTATTTTAAAGTTTTATTATAAAATATGGTGGTTTGATTTATTTGCTCATTTTACCTCTGGAATTATGACTAGTATTATTGCTTTTATTTTATTACAAGAAAACAAACTGGTAAAAGAAAAATATAAATGGTTTGGTTTTCTATTTATTATATTATTCACAACGGGTATTGGAGCATGCTGGGAATATTTTGAATTTATTTGTGACAAATTATTCTACAGTGATACTCAGTGGGTAATTGCAACTGGCGTAAATGATACAATGACAGATATGCTGATCAATACATTTGCTGGTATTTTATCTAGTATTTATTATTTATATTATTTGCATAAGAAAAAATAGGTGGTGTCGTATGAAAAAAGAAAAAAAAGTGGTTCATAAAAAGAAAGTAAAAAATGCGAAAGATTGGAATAAAATTTTGTTAATTACTATGTTAATATTATTATTATTAGAAATTATTTTGATTCCTTGCTTAGTTTACGCTGAAGTTAAAAGAATATTGCCAATCGTAGCTTTTTTAATCGTTCCAACTTTATTTGGAATTGTGATTTTATTATTGAGTAGAAACTGTACTACAGATTTTGAAAAAAAGAAGAGTAGACTATCTAAAAAAATTGATGTTTAGACTGATAAATAGATAATAGTAAGAGGACTAATTTGTACTATACTTAATGAAAAGATAAAAAAGTAGTGAGTATATATGAAGAAAAAAAGAAATATCATGTTAATGATATTAGCCTTAATCAGTGTAGTAGTAATCACAGTAGGAGCAACATATGCTTTCTTTCAGTATGTCAAAGAAGGAAGTACTGAAAATAGTATGACAACTGGAAATATTACTTTCTTATATACCGAAGTATCAGGAGTTGGAAGAGGAATTTCGATTAGTAATGCTTTCCCAGTAAGTGATGAAGTGGAGAAAGCTCAAGTAGGAGAAGGAAATATCTTTGATTTTAAAGTAACGAGTACTACTCCTAGAAATGCTAATATCCCATACGAAGTAACAGCTAGAATGAAGAGTGATTCTACACTAGATCCAAGTGCAGTGAAAGTATATTTAACAGAAGTAAAGGGAGATGTTGAAACAGAAATATTATTAGATCAATATAGTAACTTAGTTCAAACTAGTATTTCTGTACCAGAAAATATAACTGAGAAAACAATCTATACGGATACTGTACCAGCAAATAGTGCAGACTATGAAAAGAATTTTAGACTAAGAATGTGGATTAGTGAAGATACCGATTTTTCAGATGGAAGTATGAATGGAAAAACATTTACGATAACAGTAAATGTTTATGCGAATGCTAAAGTAGTAACACAAGAGGATATAGCATTACAAGGTTTTGCCAAAAAAATTTATGATGATAATTCTATTATAACAGCGGAACCAACCTTAACAACCTCAAGTAATAATAGTGATGATGCCAGTGGATTATATAGGTCAACAGCTACCAATACCGGAGAACCAACTTATTACTTTAGAGGAGAAGTAGAAAACAATTATGTATCCTTTGCAGGCTTTACATGGAGAATTATTAGAATTAATGAAGATGGTACTGTACGATTAATTATGAAAACTGGAATCAATAATAATCAAGCCTATAAGTTTAACTCGAATTATCTTGGCTATAACAATATGTATTATACAAATTCCTATTCAGCAAATGGAATTATGAAAATATTAGAGGATTGGTATGAAGCTAATATAGCAAATGATCTAAACTATTCAGACAAAATAATGGCTGGAGACTATTATTGTGAACAGACAAAAGTAAAATGGGATGAAAGTTGGACTTCAGGCAATGCAGATATGCTGCAATATGATAAATACAATCCAACATTTAAATGCGAAAAAGATGGAAATGAAAAAGGCATAGTAAATGCCAGTGTAGGATTAGTAACATATGATGAAATGGTTTTTGCCGGAGGATATAAAGGCTTTCAAAATAAGGAATATTTTTTATATAATGCTACAAGTTATTGGACAATGAGCCCTTCTGGTGGTATAAATAATTATGCTGGTGATTGGGGAATGATGGAGGATGGAAATTTTTATAGTTATGGAACTAGTGGTCTTCATTCCATACGTCCAGTAATCAATTTAAAAGCAGATGTAATGGCAACAGGAGAAGGAACAAATGCCAATCCATATATTATTCAGTAATAAAGGATGTCGATGTATTGATATCTTTTTTTGTTTTCTTCTGCATAAAAAGTATAAAAAAATAAATAATATAAATAGCTTCTTGTTAATAAAATAAAATAGGTGGTAACATGATGCGAATGTTTTTCTTTTTGCTTGGTTTTGGATTCATGGTTATTGGCTTTACTTATATTATCACCTATATGAATTTGATGAGCATGGGATATGATGTTTTAGATTACCTAAAGTTTATTATTAGTAAAGTGGAATGCCAATTTTCAGTAATTGGATTTATCATTGTTTTTATCGTTATATTTACGAAAGGATCTGAAAAAGATGATATACATATATGATATTTTACTTAATTTTTGTGATTGTGAAGAACTATATGATTTTTATGAGTGGAATCAAAATGATGCCATAGAAAATATAAAAAGAATCAAATTATTGCATATTGAAAGACATATAATGGATGATTTATTATATTATGATGGCAATGTAGAAGAATCTTTTTTATTAAAGATTTATCGCACTTGTGAGGTTTATACCAATAGAAAAGTAAAAATTTTAGATTATTGTTGTTTGTTCTCAGATGGAGAAAGGGTGTTAGCTGTAGAGTTTGATTCTACAGGAAAGCCAATTTATAAAAGTAAACTTTTGATTGATGAAGAAGAAGAGATTGCCCTGTTAGCTAATAATTTAGAAATATCGCCATTTTCTTTTTATAAAAAAGATAAAGTTCTGGAAAACCGTTTTTTTACTCGAAATGAAATGATGATTCGTAATTATTTAATGAAGGAAATTGAAGAGTGTTATCATAAAAAGAATTATGGAAAATTAAAGTTTTTGTACGAAGAATATTTTGAGGAAGAAAGTACTTCTTACCAGAAAATGATGCAATCACTATTAAATAGTATGAAAAATAGTTTGGATTACAAACATATGAATATCTATCAATTATTAAAATTAGCTAGTAAAAAAAAGCAAATATAACTACAATTTGAATTGAAAAATCACCTTTATACTACTATAATCGAGTTATAAGTAATAAGGTGAGAGTAATGAAAAATAAATTATGGGTAGTTGTTATTTTATTGATTTTAATGTTCGTACCAAGCGATGTAAAGGCAGCTTCTATTATAAGTACCTCAATGTCTACATCCACAGAACAAGAAGTTGGTACATCTTTCTATCTACCTATTTCTGTTAATTTTTCTGGTATAGGCGATATGGTAGGCAGCGATATGAGTGGTATTTATATGGTTGCCTTAGTACTTGATTTTGATGATTCGGTTTTAGAAATTGATCAATTTTATTCTGATTTTTTTGATACAGAAATATATACAGATGGAGATCAATATTATGTATTAAGCATTGCGGATAGTGATTCTACAGAAAATAAATGTGCGGACCAATTTTTAGCATGTTCTAGTACATATGTAATGAATATACGATTTCATATCAAAAATAATTCTAAAGAGAGTGTAGACATTAAGGTAAAAGAAGCTGCAGCAATAGCATTTAAAGTGGATACAACTCTAGAAAGTTACACAGTAGATAATATGCAAGAATTGGAATATATGCAAGAACTTGTTTGCAATGTCAAAATAAAAAAAACAGAAGAGGAAATAGTAGAGGTACCTAGTAATAATGTAGTTGTGGAAGAGAGTGTACCAAAAATTGAAGATAGTGTGATAGAAGAGTCAAAAAAGAATGCCAATATACCCTCTAACTCTAATCCCAGTCCTTCTCCTTCTATGAATCCACCTGCCACTAATGATAATAGTAATAATACGGATGATAACAATTCTGATCATATAAAATCCTCTAATGCCAATTTAGCATCTATACTAATTGAAAACTATGAAATAGATTTTAAAAAAGACCAGTTGAATTATGAAGTTACAGTTGATGATGATATTACCTCCTTGAAAATAAAAGCAACACCAGAAGATGAAAATGCTACTTATGAAGTAATTGGTGCTAATCACTTAAAAGATGAAGTAATCATTAATGTTAAAGCTGAAAATGGAGAAGAATTAACTTATACCATTAAGATATTAAGAAATATAAATACCAAAGAAGATAATACACTGAATAAAGTGAATCAAGTAATTGTCATAATTATTGGAGTGATTGTACTGATTGTATTTATTTGTCTACTAATTTCTCATCATAATAAAAAGAAACTAGATAAATTACTTGATCAAATGTAATAGGAAATACAGCAAATAAAACAAAAAAAGCAGGTATGATTAGTAATCAATTTTCATACTTGCTTTTACTTTTTTCATCGTTTCTTCAGCACGAATCTTCGCTTTCTTTGTTCCCTCTTCTAGAATATTTTGTACTTCTTCTGGATGATCTTCATAATATTTTCGCTTGTCTCTAATAGGGCTTAGGAAATCTTCAATTTTTTGAATTAATTCTTTTTTACAAGCTACACAACCACGAGTTCCATTTTTACATTCTTTACAAACAGTTTCTAAATTAGGATTATTGATTAATTTATGATAATAATAAACCATACAAATATCTGGATTGGCAGGATCATCTTTTTTGATTTTTTGAGGATCTGTTACAGCATTCATAATTTTTTTAGTTACCGTCTCAGTATCATCCTTTAGATAAAGCGCATTTCCTAAACTTTTCCCCATTTTTTCTTTACCATCTAATCCCTTAATACGAGGTGTAGGACTCAACCAATGTTCAGGTTCGGTTAAAGCGACTCCATAGATAGAATTGAACTTACGAACGATTTCACGACATTGTTCAATTAAAGGAAGTTGATCCTCACCAACAGGAACAATGCTTCCTCCAAGAGCTGTAATATCTGCTGCTTGACTTATTGGATAACCAACAAAACCATAAGTAACACTTTCACCATCATTACCAAATAATGCTTTTTTTTGAGCAATTTCATTTTTAACAGTAGGATTACGATAAAGTCTAGCCATAGTTACTAAATTAGAATAAAAAACAGTAAGTTCCGCGATTTCTGGAATTTTAGATTGAATAAATAAATGAGCTTTTTTAGGATCAATTCCTATAGATAATAAATCAATCGTTAACTCATAAACATTTTTACGAACTTTTTCCGGATTATTAAAGTTATCTGTTAGAGCCTGCACATCTGCAATTTCAAAAAAACACTCATAATCTTCTTGCAATTTTACCCAATTAGAAGTTGCACCAAAGTAATGACCAAAATGCAAATTTCCTGTAGGACGAATTCCAGTTAAGATTGTTTTTTTCATCATCATCACTTCCTGCTAACATTTTAGCATAAAAATAATAAAAATAGTACTAATCTTCTTTATTTCTGTATAAAAATAAAAATTTCGTCAAATCTATTAACAGAGGAGGGAAAAGATGAAGCAAATAAAAAAAGTTTTGTTAATGGTTTCAGTTTTATTTTTAGTAGTTGGCTGTGGAAATATGATGAATACACCAACCAAAAAAGTAGAAGAATTTCTTAGCAAGTACCAAACACAAGATAAAGATGTGTTAGAGCAATTAGATGATGTTATTAAAGAGGCTGGGACATTTAACGATGATCAAAAAGAAAAATATCGTGATCTAATGAAAAAACAGTATCAAAATCTAAGCTATAAAATAAAAGATGAAACAGAAGATGGCGATACTGCTACTGTGCAAGTAGAAATTGAAGTATATGATTATGGAAAAGCAATTAGTGAAGCAGAAACATACCTAACTACCAATCGTGACGAATTTGTAACAGATGTTGAAAATGATATTATCGATACTGTCAAGTTCTTAGATTACAAAATTGAACAAATGACCAAAGTAAAAGATAAAGTCAAATATACCATTAATTTTACTCTAACCAAAGTAGATGATGAATGGAAATTAGATAATATTAGTGATATCGATAGGCAAAAATTACATGGCCTTTATTATTAGGAAAGCAAGTTTTTTATAGTTTGTTTTCTTTTTTATTTGGATAATAAACTGTATATAACCCATACTTTCTTAGTATTTAAAATTTAATATTATGAAAAAATAAAGAATTTGTGAAGGTAAAAAGACTGGACTAAACCAGTCTTTTTTTTCATATACTTTTTTAGATAGATGGTGGTGTTGAAATGAAAAAAGTAATCATTTTACTAATGTTAGTAGTAATGTTGTTTGTGCCTTGTGGCGTCAGTGCTCTTTCTTTAAGTTGTCGCAGTTGTGTTTTAATGGACAGTGATTCAGGGCGTGTTTTATATGCCAAAGATGAAAATAATCCAAGACTAATTGCTTCTATTACTAAGATTATGACAGCTATACTAGCAATTGAATCGGGACGATTAGAAGAAGAGGTAACCGTTGGAGAAGAAGTACTTACTATTTATGGCTCCAATATTTATATAGAACTTGGGGAAAAAATGAAACTTTTAGATATGGTGTATGGTTTGATGCTAAGAAGCGGAAATGATGCTGCGATTGTGATTGCTACTTTTATCGGTGGAACGGAAGAAAAATTTGCGGAAATGATGAATAAAAAAGCCAAAGAAATCGGCATGACTAACACAGTGTTTCATAATTCTCATGGTTTAGATGAAGTTACGCAAAATAAATCTACTGCTTATGATATGGCACTTTTATCCAGTTATGCATCTCATAATGAAACTTATATGAAAATAGTAGGTACAAAAAAATATACCGTTCAAACGGATAAAAAAAGTTATCTTTGGACAAATCGTAATAAATTATTAAGTTTATATGAATATGCAACGGGTGGAAAAACAGGTTATACTCCTAGTGCTGGTAGAACTTTAGTTACCAATGCTAGCCATAATGGTCTTAATCTAACAGCTGTTACTTTAAATGATGGTAACGAATATGTATCTCACGAAACGATGTATGAATACGGCTTTGAGAATTATAAAAATTATACCATTTTAGATAAAAAAAAGTTTAAAGTAGATAATGCTTATTATCCAAATCAGATTTATATTAAAGAAAACTTTACATATCCTCTTACAGAGATAGAAAAAGAAAATATAAAAGTTGTGGTGAAATTAACCAAGTTAGAAAATGTGAAAGATGGGGATGAAGTAGGGGTTGTGATTGTGAAACTAGCAGGGGAGGAAATTTTTCGGGAAAAAGTCTATGTAAAGGTAAAAGAGGAAAAGCAAGGCTTTTTCAAAAAGATTTGGACGTGGTTATTTGATTAATAAAATATGGGCAAGTTTTATCATGATTGGAATTATATATAGTTTTATAACAGGAAGAATAGATGTAATCAATCAGGAAATTATCAATTGTGGAACTACTAGTTTGGAGTTGTTTTTGGCTATGTTTCCAATGATGGTTTTATGGAGTGGAATTATGAATGTAGCCAAAAAAGCAGGAATTTTAGACTGGCTTGCTAATAAAATGAAACCTTTTTTTCGTATTATTTTTCCTGAATTAGATGAAAAAGACGAAGCATTAGGTTATATTGCTTCTAATTTAACAATTAATATGCTAGGAATTCACAATGCATCTACTCCCTTTGGCCTAAAAGCTATGAAATGTATGCAAGAAAAAAATAAAGATAAAAAAACAGCTACACGAAGTATGATTACTTTTTTGGTACTAAATACAAGTGGTGTTACTTTGGTGGCTACTGATATTATTGCGGTACGCTCTATGTATGGTAGTAGCAATCCAACTGATTTGATTTTTGTAACCATTATTGCAACCATCGTAAACACGACCTTAGCTCTTTTAATGGATCGCTTTTTATGGAAGGTGGAGAAACGCCGTGAACATATCTAATATTGGTAATATGTTAATTCCTATTGTAGTATTTATGATTATCATTGTTGCAATTACCAAAAAAGTAAATGTTTATGATGAATTTATAGAAGGAGCTAAGGAAGGACTCGGTATGGGAATTAGTATTTTTCCATATCTGATCGGAATGATTTTTGGAATTAATATTTTATTAAAAAGTGAAATTTTAAATCATCTGTTTGTTTTTTTAAAACCAGTTTTTGATATAATTAAAATACCTGTAGAAGTCCTTCCTATGGCAATTATTAGACCGATTTCCGGTAATGCCAGTTTTGCAGTCATGATAGATATGATAAAAACCTATGGAGTAGATTCTTATTTCGGTAGAATTGTTGCTGTGATGCAAGGAGCAACAGATACAACCATTTATGTCATTTCTTTATATTTTGGTAGTGTAGGAATTAAAAAAATTCGTTATGCTTTAAAAGCAGGACTGTTTGCAGACTTAGTAACTTTGATCATGAGTGTGTTACTAATCAGTATTTTTTTCGGAGTTTCCTAAACTGTGAAATGCTATAATTAAAGAGAAACATATATTTCTCTTTTTATAATGGATCAATAATGATACATCATTAAAAAGATAAATGTGATTTCATAAGTTTTGTCAAATAATCAAAAGTATGATACTATAATCGTGATGAATGATTTTAATATGAAATATAGTTATAGAAATAGATATCCTTTTGGACATAGTAGAAGATGATGAAAGTTAGAGTAGGAGGGCCTATGGAACGTTTACAAAAAATCATAGCTAATAGTGGTTATTGCTCAAGAAGAAAAGCAGAAGAATTAATCAAAGCAGGTAAGGTAAAAGTAGATGGAAAGATAATTACTGAACTTGGTACTAAGGTTAGTGACAAAAGCATAATTGAAATAAATAATGAAAGGATTACTCGTGAAGAAAAAGAATATTATTTATTAAATAAACCACGTGGTGTTGTGACTACAACTAGTGATGATAAACATAGAAAAACTGTTGTGGATCTCATTGAAACCAATAAAAGAATTTATCCAGTTGGTAGATTAGATTATGATACAACAGGAGTAATCATTCTTACGAACGATGGAGAATTTGCTCATATGATTATGCATCCTAAAAGTGAAATTGACAAAGTTTATATCGCAAAAATAGAAGGAATTATAAATGGTGAAGCAATTCATAAATTAGAAACAGGTGTAGAATTAGATCAAGTAGTAGTGAAAGCTAGTCGGGTAAAGGTGCGTAAAATGGATCATAAAAACAATCACTCTTTGGTAGAAATCACAATTCATGAAGGAAAGAATCATCAAGTAAAAAGAATGTTTGAAAAAGTAGGTTATAGAGTAGATAAATTGAAAAGAGAAAGAATTGCATTTTTAACCACAAAAGGTTTGAATTCTGGAGAATATCGAAAACTTAGCGGTAAGGAAGTTAGCAAACTTTATGTATTAGCAAATAAAAAAGAACGAGAAATATGATTACTCATGTTCCTCGTTTTCTATTACTTCGATTGCACCAGTTGGACAACTTTCAGAAGCATCTATTACATTTTCTTTTTCTTCATCGGGAATGTTAGCAATTTTTTCACTTTCGTTCTCGATTGGATGAATTACTTCTGCTAATCCATCATCCCCAATTTGAAAAACATGATCAGCAATTACTGTACATGCTCCACAACCGATGCAAGTATCTTTTTTTACTCTTGCTTTCAAATTTATTCCTCCTCAAGTAAATTATAGCAAAAAAAAGAAAAATAACAACACCACTGTTAATTTTAACAGTAAAAAAGAGTAAAAATAAATAATTAATAAAAAATAGATAGGATTTTGAAAAAACAAATTTTATATATTTTTTT
>CALVOY010000011.1 GCA_944350415.1 uncultured Bacilli bacterium
CATCGATTACTAGTAAAAAATCTTTTGGAAAGAAATCCATTAAAGTAGTCGGAGTTTCTCCCTCCCCACGAAGAGCCATATGTCTAGAATAATTCTCGATTCCACGACAAAAACCCGTTTCTGTTAACATTTCAATATCATAGTTTGTTCTTTGTTCAATCCGTTCTGCAGCTAATAATTTATTATTATTTTTAAAATACTCTATTCTATCTGCTAGTTCTAATTTAATTCGTTTCACTGCTTCTATTAATTTTTCATCACTAGTCACAAAGTGGCTAGCTGGGAAAATACTTACTGTTTTTTTGTTTTGAATAATCGCTCCTGTTAGTGTATCAATTTCACTAATACGATCCACTTCATCTCCAAAAAATTCAATTCGATATCCTTTGGTATTCTGATTCGTAGGAATAATTTCTAAGACATCTCCTTTTACGCGAAAGGTACCACGCTTAAAGTCAAAGTCATTTCTTTCATACATCATTTCTACTAGTTTGGTCATAACAGTATTTCGTTCTACTATGTCTCCTACACCAAGGCTTAACATTTTGTTGCGGTATTCTTCTACTTCTCCGATACCATAGATGCAACTCACGCTAGCAACCACAATCACATCATCGTAAGAAAGTAAAGCACTAGTTGCATAGTGACGAAGTTCATCAATCTCATCATTAATAGAGGAATCTTTTTCAATATAAGTATCTGTTGATGGGACATAGGCCTCTGGTTGATAATAGTCATAATATGATACAAAATAACATACATGGTTGTTAGGGAACAATTCTTTAAGTTCTGAATAAAGTTGTCCAGCCAGTGTCTTATTGTGAGCAAGTACTAGAGTTGGTTTATTTACTTCTTGAATAACATTGGCGATAGTAAAAGTCTTACCAGTTCCTGTTGCCCCTAGTAAAACCTGTTCCTTTTTTCCATTCTTAATACCTGTTACTAATTTTTCAATAGCTTGTGGTTGGTCTCCACTAGGTGTATATTTTGATTCTAATTTAAACATAATGACCTCCTTATTATGACTCATATCAACCAGAGAATTCGTGTCCAATTATCAAAAATTCGTGTCCCAGAACTGATTTAATAGGTCCAATTTTTGGTGAATACACATAGGACACGAATCTCGGCCACAAATTTATTAAATAAAACTAGATAATTTTCAATAATCTTTTTATAACTAAAAAATCTTCTGGATATTCTTTTAGACAATAGTTATCTTTATCAATAATAAATGGTGGTATAAAGACCACATTCCATCCATTATTTATATATTCCTCTAACTCATTTTCATAATTTATACAACTAGTTGTAATTGTTTTTTCCTGCATTGATTCGATTTTATGAAAACCACAACACCTAACTAATACATCTCTAATATCATCATTAGTCCAATCTATTATTTTTTCAATCTCTTTTTTTGGTTTTTCAGTATATATACATAAATCTTCAAAAAATCTATAAAAGCATGCTTGAGCATTAATTATACCCAAAATTAATTGGATTATATGATTTTCTCTAGTTACTGGTATTCCATTAATTGACTCTAAATATGCTGGTTGACTTATATAATTTAAAAACACCTTAAATTGTCCTGCTGTTATATAACCATTTTCTTTTATTTTTTTAGACATGTTTAAATATCCATTTGAATTTTCATGATTGTCTAATATGTTTCCATCATTATTTATAGAATATTTAATTTTATTATAATTGAATGTTAAATCTCTACTTTTATGTCCATCTCTTCCCGCATTATATAGATATCCATTAGGTGTTATATACCATGTATCTGGTTGATATATGTTATCTACCTTATTTGAATTATAATGAACAGTATTATATTTTTTAAATTCATCTATTGCAGCAATAATTGTGTTATTAAGTGAAGTATAATACTGTTTATTATTTGGAAATAAATCTATATATAAAAATGATAATCTTTTAATTAAGTATAAATAATTTTCTATTGCTCTAGAAGAAAAATTTATTTTCCTATATTCTTCTAGTATCCAATAAAATTCTTCTTCTATACTTTCAAACTCACTGGAAACAGAACAGGCATTTTCGTAATCTATATATATATTATTTTTAAACCATTCATCAATATTAAACCTTTTATAAATAGTAATTAAGAATTCACTATTTTTAAATAAATCTGCATATTTTTCTATAAATGAAAATGGTATTTCATAATCAAATAATACTTTTTTCCCTTTATCTTCAATATCCACTAATGGTAAATAATAATTCAATCTATTTTCTAATTCTTTATAATATTTAATCATATAATCAACCCTTTATCATCAAATCTTAAATTATGTTAAAAAAGGCCCTTTTTATTGCTTAATAATATATCACATATTATTATGATTTTCAATTTTTTAGTGGACACGAATAAATACGAATTTCAGCCACAAATTTACATTTTATTATTTAGTTTTATTTAGTCTTTTTATAGTATTTTAGAGTGATTTAATAAAACTAAAAGGTACTAAATAAAATAGTTTTGGAGGTGTTCCTATAATAAGAGACAAAGTAAGCAACATGATTATTAGGAAATAATTCTTTTAGTTCGGAATATAATTGGCCAGCTAAAGTTTTATTATGAGCTAGGACAAGAGTAGGCTTATTTACTTCTTTGATCACATTGGCAATCGTAAACGTTTTTCCTGTCCCAGTTGCTCCTAGTAAAACTTGATCTTTTTTACCTTTTTTTATTCCTTCTACCAATTGTTTAATTGCTTGTGGTTGATCTCCACTAGGTTTATATTTTGATACTAAATTAAACATAATGACCTCCTTGTAACTTTTCTTATAAAATGAGGATTCCATTAGCTTTGCTACAAATGAAAACTGTTACTATATTTTAGCACTTATTTTATTAGAATACAAGAAAGTAGATCATATCCGCTTTGATTAAAAAATGGAAAGAATACGATGTTTTCTTTCCATTTTTTTAAACTTATTTTGATTATTTGAGCATTAACAGCCCTATCAATTTTTGGATTTTATGATTACTTATTATACCAAGTTTGGTATGTTCTACTTGGGAAACTAATAACACTTTCTGCTCCTTTAAAGCCGTGATTAAATTGTTCTTCAGCAAAAGCAACATATTTGTTCCAACTAGAACATTGTTTGTCTTCATAAATTCTACATGGCCATACTTCTAAATGTAAATGAACTCCATAAGCTTTTCCTGTGTCTCCCATATAACCAATGATTGTATTTGAATTTACTTTCATGCCTTCATAAATTCCAGATGCGTATCTACTTAAATGGGCATAAATAGCTGTATAATATTTACCATCTATTGCTTTATATTGAATGGTTACGCATAAGGCTCCATAATTATCTGTCCAGATATCTTTGATAACACCTGTACCAATAGAATAAAGTGCTGTATTTTTACCCAAAGAACTTCCTATGTCTATTCCTCTATGAAAAGAACCCCATCGATAGTTTACAAAACTTGTTACATAACCTGTTTTGATTGGGCGAGTAAAGACTGTACTAGTACTAGAAACAGCACAATCTCTTCCGATGACATCACTTCGATTGCTACATCCTTGTGATTTATAATAAGCAACAGTAGCTTTTTTGGATTCTACCTCTTGTTCTAATCCAGGAGATAATTCTCCTAGTTTACTAACAGAACTATTTAATTTGCTAATTTCATTGTTCAAATCTTTTATTTTTTGTTCGAATTCTTTTTCTTTATTTGCTAACTCAATTTTTTTATTTTCGTTTGTTTGAATTAAATCTTCCAATTCTTTAATCATGTTATCATTATATTCCGTAATTTGTTCTACTATGGATAAGCGATATACCATATCTGTAATGGTATCACTTCCAAATACATATTCTAAGTAAATATTTTCTCCTTGGCTCATTTGCAAGTATGCAATTAAATCTTTGGTTTGTTCTTTTTTATTTTCAATTTCAATATTAGAATCGGCAATTTCTTGTTGCAATTTGGTAGCTTCTTTGCTCATTTGTTCTATTTGAATATTTAGAGATTTTATTGTTTCGTTATTTTCATCAATTTGATTTTGACTTTCATCTATAGATTGATTGTTTTCTTCCAATTCTTTTTCAGCTCTTGCTAAATCATCTTGTAGTTGGCCAAAAGTAAGATCTTCTGCAAAAACAGAAGTTGGTAGGAAAGCCAACATTATTAATAAAATAGCAAATATTTTTATACTTTTTTTCTCCATTATATTTTTAAATACTTCCTTACTGCTTGATAACTACCAATCATTCCTACCAATATTCCGATTACTAATACCACCAACGAGATCAAATATATAAATGGCTCCGGAGTAATTAACTTAATTAAAGGTGAAAAGATTTGTCCGCCAAAATGCCTATACATAGCATAATAACCATAAATTACGATTAATATTGGAATAATAGAACCGATTACTCCTAAAATCATACCTTCAATGACAAATGGCATCTTAATAGAGAAATTGCTAGCTCCAACAAGTCTCATAATAGAAATTTCTCTTTTTCTAGAGAAGATAGTTAGCTTGATTGTGTTAATAATTAAAAATACTGTTACTACAATTAGCAAAATTACTGCTAAAATTGTTCCTTTTTCGACCATTCTGAAAGCTGCTAGAAATTTATTTACCATGGTTTCGCCATAATTTACAGAATCAATTCCATCTATTTTCTCAATAGTAGATGCTGTTTCATCAATTTTTTCAATATCTTCTACTTTGATTTGAAAAGTATCTTTTAATGGATTATCTTCTTCACTCCAATCTTTCATAGTGGCTTCTAGCATTGATGATGAAGCTTGCATTTCTTCACGCAGTTCTGCTTTAGATTTATATGTTATCGTTGAAATATTACTTATTTGATCCAACTTTGCTCGGATTACTCCGATTCCAGCTTCTTCTACCTCACGATCTACAAAGACAACAATCGTTACATCTTCTTTGATCATTTTGGCAAAATTATTAATATTTAGGGACGCTAGAAGAGCAATTGCTACTATAATCAGTGTGATACTAATACAGGAAATGGATGCTAGTGATAAAGAAAAATTTCTAAATACACTTTTGAATGCATCTCTAATACTTCTTACAAACATTCTAAATGGCTTCATTATGATACTTTCCTTTCTCTTCGTCACTTATTAGTCTTCCATCTTTTAAAGTGATTACCCTTTTTCTCATTTTATTAACAATATCCTTATCATGAGTTGCCATAATAATAGTGGTTCCTGTTGCGTTGTTAATTTCTTCTAATACTTTCATAATTTCCATACTTTTTTCTGGGTCTAGATTTCCTGTAGGTTCATCACAAAGCAGTAATTTTGGCTCGTTTACTATTGCTCTAGCAATTGCTACTCTTTGTTGCTCTCCTCCTGATAATTGATCTGGATAATTTCTCAATTTTCCTTTTAGTCCAACTAGTTCTAATGCCTTTAAGACTTTTTCATGAATTTCTTCTTTTTTCGTTCCTATTACTTCCAAAGCAAAAGCTACATTTTCATATACCGTTGACTTTTGTAACAATCTATAATCCTGAAAAACAATCCCTAACTTTCTTCTTAATTTATATACTTTGCTATTTCTTAATTTCGCAACATTAAGTCCCCCTACAATAATTTCTCCTTTGGTAGGCTTTTCTTCTCTATATAACATTTTTATTAAAGTGGATTTTCCAGAACCAGTACCACCGATAATAAAAACAAAATCACCTTTTTTTATTTTTAGATTTAAATCGTAAACTGCAGTAACACCATTTTTATATTGTTTACTTACATCTTTTACTCTAATGAACTCCAAAATATCACCATCCATACTTCTATTCTTTTAAATTATATCATAAATTTGTCGATTTTTGCGTTTTTTTATTCATTTTTTTATAGTTAATTATTGGTAATCTATTAGTAATCTAAAAAGATTTAATCTTCTATGATCTATTTTGAAATTATAAATACTATAGAAGTAATGGTTGGGAATTTTTTACCATTTTTTACCATTTAGGAAAAATAGGTTGCTTTTTTATTTTTTTGATTATGCCAAAATGGAGTTAGGTGGTTTCTATGCGTAAATTTAATACTGATTTTAAGAGGGTAGTTTGTTATAATATTAGAAAATATCGTAAATAAAGTGGGAGGTCTGTTATGCAGGTATCTGAAATTATTGGGGTTACTCCTGAATATTTTAAGAGGATCGAGTCACTGAATGACCCTCGAAAAAATTGTTCTTTAACACTTTTATATAAACTTTCTATTCTTTTTAATAAGAATTTGGATGACTTTTTTATTGAAGATGGACTAGAAAATAAAGAAGATAAAAGAACTACAAATGTGTAGTTCTTTTCTTATATACTAAATAAATGGGAATGACTTTTCCTTCTGTTTCTTCTTGCTTGTTTTTTAGTTCCTGTTTTAAGGCCATTTGCAAATCCTTATTTTCAATTTGTTCTAGTAATACAGTTTGATAATACAAATAAGTACGATAATTTTCTTTGGAAAGGCTTTCTTGTTCTAATTCTTCTTGAATTTTTCTACATTCCACTACTCGAATACGATCTGCTGCCATTCGTTCATCTAATGCTTGTTTTTTTAATGGTACTCCTAGCAATAAGAATGGGGATAAATCAGGCTCAAAAAAGATCAACAAGTCTTTTAATTCTCGCCATCTTTTTTTACTTAGTATTTTTTGGATTCTTTCTAAGAATTTTATATATACAAAACTTTTTTGAGCGTCTATAAAACTTTCACTTTGATATTCTGGCCTTTTATTAATAATATGTTTCATAATCAGATATATATTATACTCTATTTGCTGTTCTTCTGTCATATCCATCATATCTATCAAACTAATATCTTGATTTCTATTTTTTAACTCTTGATATTTTGTACGAAATAAAAATAGATTTTCTTGATAAGATTTTGATATTTCTTTCTTCAAACAACGATCTAAATAAGATAAATATGCTAAATTGCAATCAATATTTTTACCTTCTGATTCTTCTTTTATTTCTTCTAACATTTTTATTTTTTTATATTCTAAATTCATTAATTTTTCCATATAATACCCCTCTTTGTGGGTGCTATTATATCACTTTTCGTCGAATAAGTAAAATATTTTCTTGTGAAAGGTTAAAAAATGGTGATTATTCACCACCATATACTTGATAGGAATCTGTTACTATAAAGAAAGCATCCTTATCAATTTCTTTGATTCCTTCTTTTAATCTAAAATATTCCCGATTTGGAATTACAGTCATTAATACTCTTCTCTTTTTTTCTAAAAAAGCTCCTTTGACATCAAAAATCGTTACTCCATGTTTTAAGCTATTCATAATATAATCACATAATTCTTCTTCCTTGGAAGAGATAATATAAAGCGCTTTATTTTTAGATACTCCTATTAATACTCTATCTAGAACAATGCTGTAAATATATAAAACAATAATGGCATATAGTACCATCGTCCAACCAAAACTGGCTCCACCAATTAAGACGATTATTAAATTAATCACAAAACTAGTATTAGAAATTGAAATCTTTTTATATTTAGAAATAATTTCGCTAATAATAGAAAAGCCACCATTACTGAAACCTACTTTATATACCATTCCTGTTGTAACCCCAGAAAGTATACCAAGAAATATTGAAATTAGGATTTTGTCCGATAAATCTATTGATATATACTCACCAATATTAGAAGTCATTTCTACAAAAATAGGGTAAATAATAGCAGAAACCACAGCACCTGAGGTTTTTTCGACTCCTAAAAATATAAATCCTATTAATAATAAACACATAGAAAGAATGAAAATGACAGTAGATGGTTCTAAGTTAAAATAAGAATTTAATATAATAGATACCCCTGAAGTTCCACCGGTTACAATCTGACTTGGAAGTTGTAAGAGATTAAAATAAACTGCAGATATTAATAGCGATAAAAGGAGAATAAAATATCTTCTAATTAATTTCTTCTTTCGTACCGTTTCCAAAATATTTATGGCACTATCTTTACTTTTTGTTAATAATTCCATATTATTCGCCTCCAAACACTTCGTATGCATCACACACTACAAAGAACGCATCTTTATCAATTTCATGAATTCCTTCTTTTACTCGATAATATTCATTGGTTGGAACTACACAAAGAATTACTTCATCTTTCCTACTGGTATAACCACCTTTGACATTAAAAATAGTAACTCCATGGTGAAGTTCATTTAATAAATAGTCTCTAATTTTTCCATCTTCGTTGGTAATAATATAGAAGGCTTTAGAATTAGAAATTCCTAGCAATACTTTATCGGTCATTAAACCGATAATATATACCACAATAATGGCATACATCAGTGTGGTGGCACCAAACAAGAAGGCACCTCCAAGCACAATAATTCCATCGCTGATTAATATCGCATTTCCGATACTGATATGTAAGTATTTGGAAAGAATTTGATTGATGATATCTGTTCCACCAGTGGTAAATCCAGCTTTAAATACCAGACCGATCCCAAAACCATATAAAATTCCACCAAAGATAGCTGATAGTAGTAAATTACCTGTATCTAGTTGAATATACTGATTGATATTAGAAGTTAAATCCACAAAAATAGGGTATAATAAAGAACCCACAATAGAACCTTTTGTTTCTTTTTTTCCTAATACTATCAAACTTACCACTAAAAGTAGTATAGAGGATATCATGATAAACTTACTTGGATCGATAGGAACCATTTCCTTCACAATAATAGATAAGCCGCTTACTCCACCAAATACTAAGTCATTGGGTAGTAAAAACAAATTAAAAGCTATCGAAATCAATAACACTCCTATTATTAACTCTAAATATCTTCTAACTTTATACTTTTCTTCTATTTGATCTAAAATAAGTGCTGTTTTATTCTTTTTCTGAAACCATTTCATATTATTCCCCTTTTAAATATGCTTCTATAAATAAATCCAAATCGCCATCTAAGACTTTATTTACGTTGCTTGTCTCAGCATTGGTTCGATGATCTTTTACCATAGAATATGGATGCATTACATAGCTTCTGATTTGAGAACCAAATTCAATGTTTTGATAAGTCCCTTTGATATCGTTTAACTCTTGATTTTTCTTTTCTTGTTCTATGACATAGAGTTTCGCTTTTAACATTTTCATAGCAGTTTCTTTGTTTTGAATTTGACTTCTTTCATTTTGACAGGTTACTACTGTTTTGGTTGGCAAGTGAGTAATTCTAACAGCAGAGTCAGTAGTATTTACACCTTGTCCACCTTTACCGCTAGAACGATAAACATCAATCTTTAAATCTTTATCGCTAATTTCTACATTAATAGTATTATCAAATTCTGGAATAATATCAATCGAAGCGAAAGAAGTATGCCTTTTATTAGCTGCATCAAAAGGAGAAAGCCTAACCAAACGGTGTACTCCCTTTTCACTTTTTAAATATCCATAGACATTCGTCCCTTTGATTTCAATGGTAGCACTTTTAATTCCTACTTCTTCGCCTTCTTGATAATCTAGAATTTCTGTTTTAAATCCTTTTTTTTCACAATATCTTAAGTACATACGATATAGCATTGCTGCCCAATCACAAGCTTCGGTTCCACCAGCACCAGAATGTACTTCCAATGTACAATTATTCTTATCGTAAGGACCATTTAATAACAATAATACCGATAATTTTTCTAGTTTTTTGCTTTGATTTTCCACTTCTTCTTCTAAATTATGTAATAATTCATCATCTTTTTCAACCAATAATAGTTCGATTAATTCTAAGCTACTTTCTGTTTCTTCTTTCAAACTTTTAATATCTTGTGTCAAGTTTTTTAATTCTGATATCTCTTTTAGTGTCAAATCCGCTTGTTCTTTATTATCCCAAAAAGTTGGAGATGACATTCTTTCTTCCTTTTCTTGTAACTCTTTTAATTTAGTAGTGATGTCAAAGCGACCTCCATAAATCTAAGATTTCTTTTTCATTTTGTTCTAATGTTCTTTTTAGTTCATTAATATCCATACTATCCCTCTTTCTTTCCTGTTATTTTGGTAGATAATCATAATCCCATAAACTTAATTTTCCATTTGCTGGGATTGACTCAATTTTTTCCACATTCTCTAATTGAAAACCATATCCTTTCCATTCTGCATGTTTTATAATACTAGAATATATTAATGGATCTTTTTCTGCTAGTATTTTTCTCATTTTATCATCTATGTATACACAATCTGTAATCGTTGCTTTCGCTAGTATACAGCCACTTGGATATTCTAAATTTAAATATTTGAATTTTTCCATGGCTTTTTTGTCAATTCCCTTACCTGCATGAATTAGTATTTCGCCTCGATATTTCGTTTTCCATGTCCTAAATTCATATTCTTTATATCCTTCTGCTATTAAAGTGGCAAAGGGTTGCTTTATTGTAATTGCTTTCATTTTTATCACCTATTTTATAATTAACAAATAAACATTAGTTGCTGGTATCTTTTATTATGTTATTATTTTTATTTACTTTTTGAATGTATAGATCGATTAAATCTGGATCATTAATTCTCATCTTTTACACTCCCTACTATTCTAGTAAGATTATATCATAGTAGGATCCTTATTTGTTATAAACTATGAATGTTTTTAGGGAAAAATCTTCTGCTCCACTCTAATATTTCTATGATTTTAGTATTTTCTTCATAATCTATCTCAAATACTTTGGATCTCTACAATTAATACAGTTTCTTAATGCTTTTACTTCAGCCTCTTCTGCTGCATAATTAGTAATTGTTTTTTGCCCCATACGATCACTTTTTACAGATACTATATTGACTACAAGATGAACAACTACTACTTACATTTAAATTTCTTATATCTCTTTCCAAAACCGCATGTTCAAGAAATACCAATATTTATAGTACTTATGTTATTTATGTAATTACTGATATTTCAAGGTTTTATAATATTTTTATTCTTATATAACAATCTATAATTCACCTTTATAAAAATAAATGTTCATTGCATCTTCATTATATGTAGGTTTTGAAATATCTATATTTAGAAAATTTGATATATAATATATCAGATATTGAGATGCAACCAATAAATCATACTCACATAATATTCCATCATATCTACTTTCAATTATTAAGTTTTGATCTTTTTCTAAGTATTCCAATAACTTTTTCTCATATAAACTTGTAGTTTTTTGTTTAAAATAAATGTTCTTTTTATGACTTAAATGTTCATAATTGATAAATCTTCCATGTGAAAAATTTTTCTTTTCATGAATTAAGCAATTATATAT
>CALVOY010000012.1 GCA_944350415.1 uncultured Bacilli bacterium
AAGCTCACGGTTGCATTCTTTATTTTCTATGGCTTGTATTTTGACATTTTTTGCAGAATAGTTAGCTAGAATCAAAGATAAAAAAAGAAAAAGAATGGTAAATATACTAAGGGATAAGAAAAATCTAATTTTGGAACGAAAAAAGGTATAGACCAATGATAACATATTTACTCCTCCACAGAAGAAAAACTTCTCTTCCTTGTAAAGATAGATATAGTAACGGTGATTAAAATAGGAATGATTAATGCAAGTAACAATCCGATTAGAATACTAATCAAATCCACTCTTGGATTCATTAAATATAATCTTGATTTATGAATTAATACAATGTTTTTATAAATAATTAATCCGATTTGAGCTGCAATAATAGCAAAAATATAACCAATGATAATCAAGATAGAATTTTCCATAAAGATAAGTTTTAATACATCTTTTTTAGAATATCCCAAAATACTATACAAATAAAATTCTTTAGTTCGTTTTGTGATATTTTGAACTAGTGTAAGACAAACAATAATACCTGATAACACTAACATTCCTAGTGTAATATAAGAACAGCTTTTCATTATCTCATCCACTGTTTCTGTATCAATCCCAACGATCGCACCTTCTTGAAATAAATTATTTTCATGTAGAAAATCGTTGATTTGGTCCAGGTTTTCTACATCATCTATCATAATAAAAACATTATCTCCTGTATAATGAATAGTTTTCATATATTCTAGATGTTCTTGATATAAATGAGGGTATGCTTCATAATAGATATCATCTAACGACTTCACATTCGCATAACTTGTATAACAGATTTCTCCATATGCATAATTAGAAATGGTATCATACAATCCAACTATTTTATATTCATCTGTAGCATTGTCTGCCATAGAAAGAGTAACTGCTTGACCAATCAAATCATTCATATCTGTTTTTTGATTGCCATAGAAAATATTATTTTCATCTCTATAATAAACAATATTAGGACAAATCATCACCTTATCATTTTCAGAATAACTATCTAAATTGTTACCACTAACAATTTCAATATTATTGTCAAGAGGTACACCTAGTATAACAAATGAAAAATTATGATTTTCAAAGTAATCAATTTGAGCCATAACTCTATATTGTTTACTAACTCCTAAAATATGTTCATTGGTAGCAAGCACATCCATTACTTCTTTAGTAGTCTTATCAATTATTTTCAGTTTTTCATCCGGGTCTAATGAGGCATCACCTAACATAATGCGCTTATCTCGCTCATCTAACCAATTAATATAAGAAACATTCATAATACGAAATTCCGGACTATTTTTAACATAGGAATTCCAATATCTATCAAAGGAATTTTTATAAGATAAAGAAAATAAACAAGAAGCGGATGCGATGAAAACTAATATCATAATAAGATATGAACTTTTCGTCCTTTTAGCATTGGTAAAAGATAGTTTTATTATATCCATTAATTTCATTTTACTACCTCTACTTTTCCATCATTAATCTCTAAGATAACATCTGCATATTTTTTAATATAATCACTGTGACTAGATATAATAATACATTTTCCTTCTTCTTTTAATTTCTTAAAAATGTCTAAAATAATCTTTTCGTTTTCTTTATCTAAATTACCAGTAGGCTCATCTGCCAAAATAATTTCAGGATTATTGGCTAATGCTCTAGCAATTGCTACACGCTGTTGCTCTCCACCAGACAATTCTTTCGGATAATGGTTAATTCTATCTTCTAATTTTACTTTTTTCAATAATTGTATCGCTAAATTTTTCCTATTAGATTTTTTAATATTTACATTAATGTACATAGGTACCATAACATTTTCAAAAGCTTTCAATTTATCATTTAAAAAATAAGACTGAAATACAAAACCAATCTTTTGATTTCGAACATCTGCTTTTTCTTTCTCGTTCATACTAGTAATATCAAAACCATCTATTAATATTTTTCCAGAGTCAAATTCTAATAATGTACCTATAATATTTAATAATGTTGTCTTTCCACTTCCAGAGTGACCAATAATATTATAAATTTTTCCTTTTTCAAAAGATAAATTAATATGATTCAATACTAAAATTTCTTTTTCTTTCTTTTTATATTTTTTTACTAAGTCTGATATTTTAATAATTAGCATAACTGCCTCCATAAATAAGAGATAAGAAATTAGAAATATAAAATATTCCTAATTTCTTATTATCTTTTTACTAGGATGTAAGACTCACAAGATTTAAATGATTGGAATAGAAACTAGCATAATTTATTCCATCTATTATAGTAAAATCCATTAGCCATGATTAATCATATTCTACCTTTTCCTTCTGGCATATAGAGTAGTCATAGCATTAGTACAAATACAAGCACCGATAAATTTTCTCTCAATTTTTATCTGTTTCTAATTCCGTTAGTTGTTGAAGTGTTAAACCAGTACATTCAGAAACAGTTTTCATATCTACTTCTTTTGATAACATAGCTTTCGCTATTTCTATTTGGCTTTCTTTTTTTCCTTGAGAAAGACCCTCTTCCTTACCTTCCTCAAAAGAAATCTTTTTCTCAGTGTTTAAAATCTTCTTTTGATCTTCTTCATAGGTCATTGCACTTTGAAATGTTTCCTCTTCATTTAACTTCGTAATTTTATCTTCAAACTCACTCACAAAATCATCTCCCTTGGACAAATCTTTTAACCCTTTCGTTTCCAAATCTAACATAATTAGATGTTTGTAT
>CALVOY010000013.1 GCA_944350415.1 uncultured Bacilli bacterium
TTTTGTCGTTAAATATTTATCTATAAAATCAGGATAACTCTCATCCACAAAAATATTTATATATTGTTCCATTATCATCACCTGTACCTTATAGTATATCATTATATTATTAATTACAAATAAAAAAACTCCACTTAACATTTTGAAAGGGAGTCACTTTTAAACGAGCATTACAGTGTTCGTATCATTTCTTTATGGTGCGGGTAACAGGAGTTGAACCTGCAAGCCTCTCGGCGCCAGATTCTAAGTCTGGTGCGTCTGCCAATTCCGCCATACCCGCATTATATATGTGGTGGACCCTGATGGACTCGAACCATCGACCGCCCGGTTATGAGCCGGATGCTCTAACCAGCTGAGCTAAGGGTCCATCTCATGACTTTTTCATCATACCATAGATTAAAAAACAGTGCAATAATTTTTTTGAAATTTATCTATTTTTGTAGCATATTCAATATATTTACTTTAAACATATCTTTCTTAGGATTACTTTTAGAGATCATAACTCCCTTATAAGTTTCTAGTTCACTACGATGCCCTTCTTCTAAAATATCTTCTGGAGTAATATTAGTTAACAAAATAAGATGTTTCTCCTTATACACCGTATAATGAAGTCTCATTTCTCCATGTACCTTCTCAAAATAACCATCAACTGGAATTTTCAATTCATAACTAATAGTTCCTTCACCTTTATTCTCATCTATCATACTTCCGAGAAAATTACCATTTTTAAGTTTTACATAATAGTCAAATACTAACTTCTTATAAGCCAATCTATTATACTTACGAATCGTTCGTTCTTTTGCCTTAAAATCATTTTCATCCAAATATTCAAAAACATAGCTTTCTTTCATAAAAATGCTCCTTTCAACTAAAGTGTAATAAAATCACAATTCTACCTTACCCTCACAGTGTATGCATTATTCTACTATAAAAATGACTAAAAGTCAAATAAAACAAGGATAATAACAAAAAAACTAGAGAATTTAATTTTCTCTAGTCTCAACTTTTAGCGCTAATTCATTCAATTGACTCTCCTCAACTATATTAGGACATTCACTCATCAAGCAAGAAGCACTGGCTGTTTTAGGAAAAGCAATCACATCACGAATGTTTTCTGTATTGGTTAGAAGCATAGTTAAGCGATCTAGTCCTAATGCCAAACCTCCATGTGGTGGTGTTCCATAATCAAAGGCTTCCAAGAAAAATCCAAATTTTTCTTTTGCTGCTTCCTTTGTAAAACCAAGAGCTTCAAACATTTTAGCTTGCACTTCTTGTTTATGAATACGAATACTTCCTCCACCAGCTTCATAACCATTTATTACAATATCATAAGCTTTGGAATAACAGTGCCCAGGATCTGTTAAAAGTTTATCAATATCACTATCTTTTGGAGCAGTAAACGGATGATGACAAGCAACATACCTATTTTCTTGTTCACTATATTCAAACGATGGAAAATCTACTATCCATAATAACTTATAATCCTTTTCATCAATTAAGCCTAAATCATGCCCTAATTTACATCTTAAAGCTCCTAAAGAAGTTTTAACGATAGAATAAGAATCAGCAACCATTAATATTAAATCATTTTCCTCAATATTTAAATTATCTTTCAAAGAAGCAAGTTCGCTATCACTAACTACCTTTCGAATACTACCTGTAAATTCATGATCATTATATTTTAACCATGCCAAACCACTCGCTTTATAAGTCTTAACGAAATCTGTTAATTTATCAATCTCTTTTCTAGAGTATTGTTCCGCCTTACCTTTCACTATCAAACAATTAATAACCCCTTGATTAGCTAATACATTCTGAAAAACAGAAAATTCCGTATTCTGAAATACACTACTAATATCTTGGATCTTCATATCAAATCTTAAATCCGGTTTATCACTACCGTAATCACGAATCGCATCATCATATTTCATTTTCATAAGTGGAAGACTAATATCGATACCCTTAACTTCCTTAAAAACATAACCAATTAGCTTTTCTGTAGTATCCATAACATCTTCTTCATCTACAAAACTCATTTCTATATCAACCTGAGTAAATTCCGGTTGACGATCAGCTCTTAGATCTTCATCTCTAAAACATTTTGCTATCTGAAAATACTTCTCTACCCCACCAATCATCAATAACTGTTTAAAAATTTGTGGTGACTGCGGAAGTGCATAAAATTTTCCTTTATTTACACGAGAAGGAACCAAATAATCTCTAGCTCCTTCTGGAGTAGATTTACATAAAATAGGCGTTTCTACCTCGATAAAACCATTATTAGACAAAAAATTTCTAACAGCCATCGTTATTTTACTACGAGTAATTAATTTATCTTTTAATTCATTTCTTCTTAAATCCAAATAACGATATTTTAGTCTTGTATCTTCTAATGCTGTTGTATTATCTGTAATTTCAAAAGGCAAATCATTAGCCTGATTAATCAATTCCAAATCAGATATCATTACTTCAATTTCCCCTGTTGGAATCTTCATATTTTTACTTTCTCTTTCCATAATGATTCCAACCGCTCTAATCACAGACTCACTTTTTAAATTACTAGCAACTTCATAATCTTTTTGTTCTGGTCTTACAACAAGTTGAATAATTCCACTTCTATCTCTAAGATCAATAAATATTAAACCACCAAGGTTTCTTTTTTTAGCTACCCAACCATATAGTTCTACTTCTTCATTTATATTCTTAATATTAAAATCTGTATTATTATGTTTTTTCATATATTCAACTTCTTTCTTTTATTTTGATTTTTTACTTGATTAATCAATTTACAAAAAGCATCCATAGCTTCAAAGCCAGATTCTAAACATTTTTTACTCTCGTCAGCAAGTGATGATGCCATAGACCTCGCAAAAAACAAATGTATAGTATCTCGATAGCTTTTTAAAACGAACCCTTTTGTTCTTTGATTAATGGCAAATTTAGGAAATGCTATCAAATCTATGGAACTAGTACTAGGAACACTTTCACACATCATGTAAACTTTATCTTCAATAGCCGTTCCTACTGCTATTTGCTGTGGAGGAGCTAACCTACTATTTGCACCAATCATCATATAATATATTCTATCATCTATGGTATATTGTATATTTAAAATAAAATCACCAAAAACAACATGATAAGCATCTAAGTGAAAATATTGTACTCCTAAATTTTCTATATCTTGAGTGAAATGATAAAAGGTATTCATTATATCTTCAGATATTACATTTTGATCATCCATTACTAAGGATAATCCTCTTTTTTTAAGATTTATGTCATTTAAAATTTCTTCAATACTATCCATGCATATCTCTCCTTCTAAAATTTAATGGCATCGTCCTCTTCATCATGGCAATGACATTCATGCTCACGGTCTTCACAGCCACAATCACATGATTCATCATCCATAGATAACATTTCATCTAAATAATACATTAAGTAATCTAATTCTACTAACTGTTCTTCTTTGGTAGTATTGTTTTTTACTTTAATCTCATTATTCTTTAAATCTTCATCGTTTAAAATAATTAAGAATTTACTATTTAATCGATCAGCCTGCTTGAATTGAGCTTTCAATCCTCTACCAGTATATTCTGTATCTACTTTAAATCCATTCATACGAAGTTCCTGTACCAATGTAGTTGCATAATCTTTCTCAGTATCGGATACATACATCACAAAAACATCTATACTGTTATCAATTGGTAATGGTATTGCTTCTTTTTCAATCGCTAACATAAGTCTTCCAATTCCCATCGCAAATCCCATACCAGGTATTTCTGGTCCATCTAATTCTTGGACTAACCCATTATATCTTCCACCAGCTCCTAGTACATTTTGACTACCAAAACCTTCTACCATAGCTTCTACTTCAAAAACAGTATGATCATAATAATCAAGTCCACGAACGATTTTCGGATTTACTACATATTCGATATCTAATAAGTCTAAATATTTTTGAACCTTTTCAAATCTTTCTTTGCTTTCTTCATTTAGATATTCTGTAATTTTTGGAGCATTCTTCATAAGCTCACTATCTCCATCTATCTTACAGTCTAAAATACGTAGAGGATTTTTTTCTAAACGATTTTTACAGTCATCACACATTTCATCTATATGTGGTTGAAAATACTCTACCAAAGCCTGACGATAATGATTGCGAGACTCTTTATCACCAAGAGAATTAATATTTACTTTAATGCCTTTTAATCCAACTAATTTATAAATATTCACAGCCATAGAAATAACTTCTGCATCTATCATTGGATCATCAGAGCCTAATACTTCCACCCCAAACTGAGTAAGTTCTCTATCTCTTCCTGATGGAGGTCTTTCATAACGATACATATTTCCATTATAATAAAGTTTAATTGGTTGTTTACTATCACCATACATTTTGTTTTCAATGTAACTTCTAACAACCCCTGCAGTTCCTTCAGGGCGAAGAGTCATTTTTCTGTCTCCACGATCCACAAAATCATAAGTTTCTTTAGTAACAATATCACTAGATTCTCCTACACCTCTATGGTATAACTCACTAGATTCAAAAATAGGAGTACGAATAAACTCATAGTTATATCTTTCACATACTGCATCCATTAAATTACTAATATATTTCCATTTCTTGGCTTCTATACCATAAATATCATGGCATCCTTTTGGTTTTGTTATCATTTTCATTCCTCCTCAAACAATAAAAAAAGTAGCACTTACCAAAGGGCGAACAAGTCGCGGTGCCACCTTATTTTTATCTTTCAATCTTTAACGCAGAAATACGATTTTCTAAATATGAAAAGTGTCTTCATCCGTATCCGTGTAGGTATTTTCATCCACCATACCC
>CALVOY010000014.1 GCA_944350415.1 uncultured Bacilli bacterium
GAATTTTGGCTATACTAATCTACTTTTAAGTAAGAGGTAGTCTACTTCACTACTTCTAAGATACGGGAGGTTTATGTATATGAAATTTTACACAACTAAGGAAATAAGTTGTATTCTTGGGTTATCCATTAAGACCGTTCAAAAATTAGTCCGTGAAAGACAACTACCAGCCTTTCGAGTTGGTGGACGTTATCTTGTAAGTGAAGATACACTAAAAGAATACATAAGTGCAAGAAAAGTATAGACTACACAGAAAGTAGCAATACTTTTTATAATTGCTTTGGAAAGTGAAATTTTAATTTTAGGAGTGATTTTACATGAAAGACAAAGTTGGGTTTGAAGATATTTTTGATGTAAAAAGCATAGAAAAAGTTTTTGAACAAACACTTGAATTAGATATCTTAAAACTTATGGAACAATGGGAAAAAGAAAAGAAAGAAAAAAAGACAGCAACTACTTTTCACAAAGACGAGCAAGAGTTATACATTGAGAAAATAGTTCGTCAAGTATTGCAAGAAGAAATAAGAATAATGGCTCGTGGTAGTGGCTTGTTTGGGGAAAGATTTTGTCGAGGTTTAGAAAGTCAAGGAGTAGAAAGAAATTGTATCGGTTGTATGTATGCTCAAAAAAATTATGGCACTTATGAAACATAAAAGATAAGGATAATAAGATATAAGATAGATAAACTCTAATTATTGCTTATTATCCCTTTGTTTAAGGAAAAAAATGATAATTTAATATAAGTAAATCTTGATATAAATTATCGTAAAATAGTAGTCATTTTTGACGGATATTAATAAAGAGGTATTTATGTTAGCACAACCAAGAGAAATGCCATACGAGGGTTTTATTATTGATACAAATGGTACAATATGCAAAGAAATAAATGCAGGGGATAAAGTTCGTATTATACGTGCTTCACAAATTGCTCATAATCAACAATATATGAACGTTAATAAACAATATACTTTTACAAAATTATTTTGTAAAGCAAGTGATATCCTTTCTGAAATAAGTTTTACACCAAGTGAAACAAAGTTTATTTTTTCAATGCTAAGTCATATTGGTTTTGGGGAGTTTAGTGGTTACTTAATCAAAATACACTGCAATATGTTTGCAGGTTTTCTAAATATCAATGAAATGGGTAAAATAGCCAATATAAAAGGAAAAACTTTAGAACGTGTAATTGCAGGACTACAAGAAAAAGAAATCATACAATTAGAACAAGTAGGACGTGATAAGTATATTATAGTAAACCCATTTATATTTATGAAAAAGAACGAGATAACTCGTTCCCAATATGAAAAATTTAAAAACTCAAAATATAATTTTTGGAACAAATAGTTCCCCTCAATTATTAGTAGGTAAAAACAAAATGAGATAGATTTTATTCGTCTATCTCATTTTCCATAAAACTATAAAATATTTTAATTTGTACTGGGTTACGTGTTTGCAATTCATTAGAAAACCATTTCATCAACTTATCAAAGTGTAGTTCAAGCAACTTTCTTTCTTGCCAAGTTAAATTATTCTCGTCAAGCAATTGCTTGGTTACAATTATCTCAAGTAAAGTTTTCTTCATTTTCTTTGTTATTGTAAATTGCAAATTTCCAATACTTTCTTTTAATTTATTTTTCACAATTTTAAAACTCCTTATCTTTTTTTTGTCCTATTAGCAAAATTCCTCGTCAAGTTTGCTCATATTTTATAATTTTTTATATAGATAATTATTATTTTTTACGAGGTGCCCAAAAAAGTGCCATAATAGGTGCCAATAAAAATATAGTTGTGATACTTTGTAACACTTTTAAAATATTAAAAAAAATCTCGTAAATGCTTTATTTACAAGATTTTAATACTCAAAATGGTGTTCTCGGGCAGATTTGAACTGCCGACTTTCCCTTTAGGAGAGGGATACTCTATCCAACTGAGTTACGAGAACAGTTGTTGCCCATGTTATCGGGCTTGACAATGTGTCCTTAATCACAGCCCCTTATTTAGGAGGCGATCGCTCTATCCTACCGATATCAATATTATTGTAAAATAAGGATAAAATTAATATTTTGTTGCCAATTTGTTGCCAATAATATTCATAATTTATTCACAACAAAATCAAGTTTTATTCATAAATCGCAAGAGGTAATCACAATTCTTTTCTAATAACCTATTATATTTTTCTAGATACTCTCTATTAAATTCAGTATCTTTTCCTTTTACATAGATTTCTTCTAGTAATTTATTTCTTTCTATTTCAATCTTTTTTATTAATTTGCAGTACTGCTCTACTATATTATTCATTGTATCACCATTAGTAGTATGTACTTAAATAAATTCTTTTATTAAATCATAATTATGAATTTGAAATCTTATCAGTTCATCTATGATGATGAAATATTCTTTTTGTATTTCCTCTAGTGTAATACTAGAACATTTAATTTCAAATCTTTCTATAAATTTTTGTACTTCTTTCTTATTTAATCTTTTCAACATAAAAACTCCCCTTTCTTGGCTGTATATAATAACATACAATCAAGAAAAAAGAGTTAGTTTTCGGTCGACAAATTTCGACATTATAGATAGTAATAATCATTCTCTTTTTCTTTTACTAAATCATCTACTGTTACTTCAAAAATATCAGTAATAATAAGTAACTTTTCCAAAGGTGGTACCCTTTTATTATTTTCGTAAAGACTAATAGTAGCTTTTGTTACATTTAATTGCACTGCTAATTCTTCTTGTGTCATTTCCTTTTTTAATCGAAGTTTCTTAATTCTTTCTCCCAAATGATTCATTTTGCTTCCCCTTCTTATTCTAACGCTCATATTATAACACTTTATTCAAAATAAAAAAAGCCTATCAAATCCCCACAATCAGGAAAATGATAGGCTTTTAATTAATTACATAAGTTTTTAATTTGTTCAATTTTAGAAGTCAATTCACTAATTACTGTATTTTTAGAATTGATTTCATTTTTTAATTTTTCAATTTCTGAATTTAGAGATTCTATTTCACTTTCGTAGTTTCTTTCAATTGGTTTGTCTTTCCAAACTAAGCAGCCACCCCACGCTTCGGTAGTAAAATCTCTGTCTATATACATGACCTCTTCTGGTTTCATGCAATAGCCATTAGATACCCATTTACCATTAGAGTTTTGAATTAAACCATTTCCGCAACCCCTATCTGCGTTTCCTACTACGATGTGTAAATGATTTGCTGTTGCACCATCTGTTCCTTCTTCACAAATAGGATTTCCTGCTTTTACGATATCTCCTACTTTTAAATTAGATACATAGGGATCATTATCATTAAAATGAGTTAGCATAATGAATGGTGTCATTTCTCCACTTGGCGTATTACACTTTTCATTAGCCACTAACCAAATAGTATTAGTCATACTATTTCCTATTCCTTTGATTGCTACTACTTTCATATCTACTGTAGCATAGTAAATATCTCTATTACCATCATTTCCGGCACAATCAATCGGATAATCTGCATAGTTCTTTGAACCATTCCAGTGACTTTTATGAGATGTGGTTCCATTGTAATTTTGTGTTATTCTCAACATTTTCATTCCAAATGTAAAATATTGCATTTTATTCACTCTCTTTCTTATAATTATAATTTGATATTCCTGTAATTACACCTAAGAATGTAGCAACAGCTGTTATAGTCAAAATGATAGTTTCTGTATCAAAACCATATATTTGACCGAGTGTACCTATTAATGTAGTAACAGCTGGTACAAATATCATTAATCCCCATTTTAAAATATTATAAATTTTATCATTTAATTTCATATTTTTATCTCTCCTTTTATTTATTAAAAATTTCATTATATTTTTTCTTTATAAAGTTAAATTCATTAGTTATGTAAGAATTCCATCCTAATTTATGATATTTATCATAAATTTCAAAAATGTGCTTATATTGAACCAATGATTTATTAATACCTTGCCTCAGATCCTCAGCAAAGTTTACGATTTCTCCTCGTATATCGTCACGAGTATTTACATCAATCTTTTTCTCTAATTTATCGATTTTCTTATTTAAATCCTCCATCAAAAAATTTCTAATCATTTTAGGAACTTTTAACATGAATTTTTTTATTGATTCTTTCATCTTTTTATCCTTTCTTTTTTTAATCTATAAACCAGTTGGTGTGAATTCTAAAAGCCAATTCATTAGGTATATATCCAACTCTTACGGTAGTATCTGCTGTATCGTTATATATTTCAACGCGACCAGTGTTTGTAATCCTTCCCATGACGATTCTTCCTAATCCACTAATAGGGCAAGTAAAATAACATAAAACATCATCATTATATCCGCTTGACAGGTAAATATTCACTTGATATAGCACCAGAGTCATTATATAGCATTGAATAGCAACCAATTGCTGTGTTATCTCCTCCTGTTACATTATTACTTAATGCTTCATTTCCTACTCCTACATTATCTATTCCAGAAGTATTTTGGTTCATAGCCAATGCCCCGACTGCTGTATTTTAAGATCCTACTACATTATTATTTAATGTCAGTGCGCCTATTGCTATATTTTTAAATCCTTTTGTATTTGCACTTAATGCTTTATCGCCTATCGCTGTGTTCTGTGTCCCATTTGATGGGCCAAAATTCATTAATACGTAATTACCAATTCTTGTGTTTGATGGTTCTTCTTCTGGAACGAACTCAACTATATTTTTTCCTTTGTCAAAACCGTATTTCATATTTACCTCCTTAATAATCTACCCACATTCTAGTAATTTTTATAGAACTATCGAAGCTATCAAATTTTATAGTATTTGATGTTATATCTGCATTAGGAATACAATGTATAGAACCAAATGCTTTATCGATTATATTTACTATTGGTACATCGATATTGACAACACCTAGTGATTGGTTTAGAAAATTGCCGCCAGACATAATATCAAATGGGATAGTGACAGGTGTTACGCTATTATTCGTTTGATAGAATAGTTCCAAAATCAGATTTTTGAATTTCCCTAGTTCCTCCCATGTGGTATTAATTGTAATAGCTTCGGAAGGTCCTGCATTTCCTTCAAAAACTTTTATCCTAGTTCCTATCTTGTTTATTGACTCATTTAATTGTTTTAGTTCTTGTTTTACCACATGAATACTGGGCGCATTAGTTGTTGAACTACTATCTAAACTATCTACTACTTCCGCTAGTGTTGATGTAGTTTTAGATGCTTTAATGATAAAATTGATTGCTAAGGATGGTTGCATGATGTTGAATGGTTGTCCTTCTCCGGCTGTGCCACTCAAACCACTTGCTCCATCAAACCCAGTTCTAGCATACCCGGCAGATTGTCCTTCAGTTACATATCCCTGTGTTAAACCATGAGCATGATTAGGCATTTCAGAGAGTGTCTGTGTATGTTCATATTCTCCGTACTCTGTTCCTAGTGTAAATGTATTAGATTTACTATTCGTATCTTGATGTTCTCCTGCTCCGATTGGCACTAACCCTCTAAAATCAGGAACTTTAAATTGTTCTGCATTAATTTGATAATCAACACCTAAGGCATCGTACAAATCCGGATATGAATTTCTTCCATATTCTGAACCATCACAAATCAAATATCCAGTAGGAGCTGTACTGCCATGCCATATCATGACACTTCCAATTGGGGCATTACCACCTCCACCACCAATTACACCACCTGAAAGAACATATTCTTCTAGATTCTTCAAGCCTTGCTCTAAGTGATTTAAATTAATAGCATTAATTGGTGCTTTACCGGAATATACTGGCATCGTTACTGCTCCAGTTTCTAAATTGGCACTTGCTGGAGTAACTAAGGTACCATTTTCAAATTCTATCATCTCATATGGTGTATAGACACTAGTATCTGTATCTTGTCCTGAATCTAGTACTTGAACATCATCATTCATTTGCATTCACCTTCTTTTCTAATTCGGAAATTCGAGATTCTAATTTCTGGCAATACTTTATTAAAGCATTCGTGATGTTTCCATAATTAATTGAATAGTAACCCTCTTTATTTTTATTTAAAAAATATTTCGAAAAATCTTTATCTAAATAATCTTGCGCTATAAGTCCTATTTGCTTTTTGTTAGGTGTATTTTTATATTCGTATTCTTTAATTTTCAAATCGTTTATCCAAGAAACATTCACATTTTTAATTTTTTGTTTTAATCTTTTATCAGAGTCATAAGTTGGCTGATGAGACATAGATATAAAGCCATTTCCACCATATATACTAGTTCCGTTATTCGTACTTAATCGAAAATCATCTAGATTCGCGCGAAAAGTTTCAACGCTTGTATCATTTACTGCCGCACTAACACTAAAATCTCCTCGTACATTTATAAATTCGCTGGTCATACTTAAAGCTTCTGCACTACCAACTACTGTTCTTCTTATGTTTGTATTATCACTAAAAATTATTTGTTTTCTGTAATAATAGCTGGGTTCTTGATTAGTTCCTATATATAAATCGTCCCCTATATAAGCACTTTTATTAGTATTAATATTTCCGTTGTTAAAATCAGCTCCTACGCAAGTTAGATGCCCTTCCTTATCAACACTAAAATTATCACTTGTTATTGAAATATTTTTACTTGTAAGGTTGATTTCATTTCCAGCAATAATATTAATTACATCGTTAGCGGTTAATCCTAATTTATTAGCAAGAATTTGTATTTCTTCCGGAGACATATTGATTTTAGCGATAATTTCATTTTCATCTACTTTTTTGGCTACTTCTAAATTAATTGAGTCAGCTGTCTGTTTAATACTTGAGTGCATTTCCATCTTTGTAGCAAAATACTTATTCATTTCTGCATTAGTCAAATACTCAAGTTTCATATTTAGATTTGTGAATTCTTTGATATATACATAGTTAGTACCTTCAAATAACTCAATATCCGGTACATCCAGTTCCTGTATTTTTTCTTGCTCTAGCTTCTTCAAAACACCATATTTATCAATATAGCAGCGCCTTGTTATTTGACCTACAAGTTTATTTTCATCGTCAGTTGATATTTTTAATTCATCAAATACATCATCTACACTTCTTAGAGGACAACCAATATCTATTACATATTCCTTTAGCTCTTCGCTAGGGCTTCCTCTATTTTGCTTATCAATACACAAAGTTATCTTCACTATTCACAACTCCCTTCTATTAAGCCAATCGGATATAAATCGTCGCTTGGATATAAATTATCGCTAGGGTATAAATACTCTACTTTTCCAGAATTTCCTTCAACACTAAAAGAGATAGGCTGGTATTCCAGACTATCTTCCGTTTGAATCTGATTAACTCCTTCTGTTTCTTTCAAAAAATCGTATTTGGCACTTACACTAGATGATATGTTATTAATATCTATTTCTAATTTAGAGAATTTTTCATCTGTATCCTCTTCTAATGCTTTCTGTTCTTCTACAATCAATTCAAGTTTACCACTCAACCCTTCAATGCGCTCGATTGACATAGATCCAGTTGTAATAAAATTGGCAACAATTTGGCCATCTTGAGTCCAAGCGGTTTCATACGGACCAGAGATTCCTGTTTTTGAAAATCCGATACCTCCCAAACCAAATTTCCAAACATTTTGTGCCATGTTTATGTTCGGATTATCCATCAAATACATTTCTCCGATATCACTTGAAATATAAATATACCCATTAAAAGGATGATTAATCATGTCGCTAGCTTGTTCTTTAGCTTGTTCAAGAATGGATGATGGATCAATTTTACTTATTGCATTTCCTACTGATGTTTCTTTATCTTTTTGATCAGAAACATAGTCTGGGATAACAGAACCAAGTTCAAGTTCAACTATTCTCTGTTGCAAGCAATCATAAACAGTTTTTACGATTCTTGTTTCATAATTAAGGTTTAGTTGTTTCAAGATAACTGTTACTGTATCCCCTAAATGAGCCGTTTCAAGCGATGAATAATTCTTATATTCCTCGGTTTTAGATAATTCAATAAAATCGACTGCCAATGAAATGGTTGGTCGATCTATCTCCTTATCAAATAATGCTTTGGCAGCATCTCTCAATTGTTCGATGGCCTCCTCTTCGGGTGTTTCTTCGTCAACACCAATCTCAAACTCTTCTTTTTTATATAACGGTGCAAAATAATTGCTGAGGAGTGGCGAATCTACAAATTTTTCTGGCAATAACAAACCATTTTTACCTTGTGGTAGAATTCGCGTTGCAACCGTAGAAAAATCAACCTGCAATTCTGCTCCTGATAAATTTTTACGATGAATGATTGTCAGTCCATTATTAGAACCTCTCTTTTTATGAATTGTAATGCTGTATTCATCCAATTCTAATTCGCCACCAAAGCGTTTAAGTAAAGCATTATCGGCGGAATAAATTGCTTTGATTGGATCCATCCTTACATATCTTGCCGTCGTGATTGTATCACAATCTCCCGAAGCATCGAATAATGTCGGGTGTTCAGTATGTTCTAGTATCCAATTTAATGCTCCTTGCGCATTTGTATTTGTTGGAGCAGTATCTAATAAAAAATTTTTTTCCAAATCGAAAAAAATATGTTTAGCCAATATTTTAATATTACCTTCGGTTGACTTTTGCACATTCCAAATGCGAAAAGGCTGGCCATCTGCTTTAATAATATTTTCTTCAACTAAATATTCCGATAACCATCCATCAATGGCATATTCAAACTCCAAATTGTACTCCGCATTCAGTACTTCTGTAATTTTTGGATTCGTTGTGAAGTCTTTTAAGACACCCAATCCTAGATTAGAAAAAGAGGTGGTATTCTTACTATAAATCGTAAGCATTATAACCACCCCTCTTCATATTCAATTTCTAATTTTGTGATTCCTGTTAAAGTAATTGTATTTTGCCCTGGATTTAAGGACGGAAAGTCCATATTTACGAGTTCAACCTTATCTGCTTTATTTATGCCATTGTTTGTCACAGTCATATTTTTGCAATCAATCGTTACTCCGCTTTCAGTCACAATTACCGAATTATGATTGATGGCAAAACTTCCAGTTCCAGTCACTTTTATGATGGGAAATGTATGTGCAGTTCCACCAACTATCACTTCTGTGTTACTTTCGGCAACAAATGTCTTTTTTTGGTTAGAAAAAGAAATTGGATCAACCTCGAATTGCAATGGTGCCTCACGCAATACTGAATAATACTTTGAAAAATCGACTTGATTCATGATTGTTGCGTTAAAATAACGATCTGGTAGTGTAGATAATATAAGTTTTCCTGTTCCTTGATATGTTTTTTTGATTTGATCTAATTTGGTGGAATCCATTAAAATGATTGAAATCGTCATTTCATAGGCCGAATAGGAACCCTTATCGATATGCAATTGACGATCACTTCCAGTTACTTTTATCGACTCAATATCTCTAGGTGCAATGGTAATTGGTGGCATTTCTTTAACAACAATTCCAAAATCATCTGAATGAACATCATTAAATTTAAACCACTCCATTATGCCACCTTCTTCTTTTGTAGATACAATAATTCTTCTGCAATACGTTTGATGTCTGATTCTTTTCGAACTTCTAATTTTTCGATTGTAATATTATTATAATAATTCACTGTATTTTCCTGTGCAGGATTGATCTCTTTTTCGCGATATTCTCGAGCTTCGTCTGCATCCAAAACGCGTTCGCCCTTGTGTAGTAATGCTGGCATATCATCATAAGGAACATAATCCATACCTATACGCAATTTTTTAATAGTAGGTATATTAAATCCTTTTCCACCTATACCTGGAACCCAATCAGGAATCTTTATTTTATTAATAGCTTTAATAAATGTATTAAGTCCATCAATAATAAAGTTTATTGGTGTCTTTACAACATTAAATATTTGTCCAAATACATCTTGAAAAACTTTTAAAACTCCTTTTACGATTGGAGTTAAAAAGTTAATAGCTGTTACTAATCCATTCGAAAGTAGATTAATAATGTTACTTAAAATTGTAATAATAGGCATTAATATTGTATTTATAGCCCAAACAAGCAAATCAAGGATTGGTTGTAATAAAGGCAACAATGCATTTAATATCTGCATCAATGGAGGTAATAAAACTTGAATAATCTCCATCAGTGGTGGTAGTAAAATCGTTATAAGCTGTACGAATATTGGTAAAATAGCTTCGATTATTTCTGAAATTATAGGTAATAATTGTGTAATCAAATCTAGAATAACTGGTAGAATCTGTTGTACCATGTCAACAAATATAGGTAAAATTTGTTGTAATGTTGAAACTAAAACAGGTGCTAAAGCATTTATTATATTTTGGATTAATGGCATATTATCTAAAACAAGTTTCATCACTTGATCTAAAATAGGCATTAATTGAGAAGCAATTTGATTAAACATGCCACCTAAAGATGTTTTAATCCTGTCGATTGTATCACCAAAGTTAGCTCCAGCTTCAACACTTTCACTACTCATTACTGCACCTAAATCTTCTGCTTCTTGTTTCCATGCAGCAATACCCTCACTACCTTCTTTTAATAAAGGTGTTAATTCTGCATATGATTTACCAAAAATATCATTTGCGATTGCATTTCTTTGTGTTTCATCTTCCATATCAGCAAGTTTTGCAATAACTTCATTGAAGGCATCACCACTATTGGATATATTACCAATGTCAATTCCAAGTCTTTTATAAGCCTCAGACATACTTGAACTACCTTCTTTGGCATCAGCAAATGCTTTTTGTTGTTTTATCATAGCCTGTTCTAATGTTGAAACTTCCATACCACCAAGTTTAGCGGCATACGCCCATTTTTGATATTCTTCTGCTGTAGTTCCCACTTTCTTAGCACCATCATCAATAGCACCAGCAGTTTCTGCAGCACTCATAGCCATAGAAGATAATCCACCTACAACAGCAGTTGTTGCGCCAGCAATAGCAGTTCCAATCTTAACTGTATTTTTTGCAATAGAGCCTAATGATTTAGTCAAACTATTCTTACTACTCTCTGCATTATTTTTAGTCTCTTTTATTGATTTATTAGCACTAGAATTATCTACATAAATCTCACCAAATAAAGAAAATATCTTAGCCATCTTTATTCACCTCCTAGTCCATAATCTTTCATTATTTCTTCTGCTGTCCTCATTTTTTTATTGATTGGATTCATGGAAGGTTTACCTAAAATCATATTAGCTATACTTTCTAACAATTTAGGAACTTCCATTTCTTTATCAATACCCCTCATCAAACATTTAGATAATAAAAAAAATGGTTTATCTTCAAACCATTCAATTCCTCCATAATGTTTATATAAAATTCGTAGAACTTCAGGAGTACCAAGCCCTACTGTTGTTCTAAAAAATCAGACATTCCATCAATTTTTAATAATCCTTTAATAATAGATATAAAATCATACTTTTTAGCTTCTTCTAAAGCTAGTTTATAATTTTTTTCATATTCTTTCTTATAAACTTCATCATAATTTTCAATGCTTTCATCAACTGTTGGTTCTTTAAATAAACCTACATAACTAATTACAAAATCGTATATTTCCTTTTCTGCTTTATACAAATTTGTCATGAATAAAACTAATATTTCAGTTCCTAATTCTTCAGTTGTTGGTTTATCTATATTCTTTAGTTCATCGGCAATATTCATTTTATCTATTATCGAAGTTAATTTAATTAATGTTTCTGTAGATATTTTTATATTATTTAAATCTATTTTCATGATATTCCTTCTTTCCAATGCTCCCTTTTTTAATAACTACATTAAATATAATCATTAAAAAAGAGAGCATTTATATTTTTATACTCTCTTAAGCAAGTGGATTTTCTGTACTATCTTCAACTGACCAGATTTTTCCTTCAGTTAAAGGATCATAATGTCCTAAGAACTCTAAATTATGTTCATTTTCACTTTTTGGAGCTGCTTTAAATGTAAATGCACCTTCATGCATTGCATTCTTTACAATCAATATCTTATATGTACCATCTAACATTTTAGTTATAACAGCAACATTTTTAAGATATGAAGAATCTTTAATAACTCCAAAATCACCTTGTTCTATTTTGCTAGAAGAACTATCTACAGTTGCATTTGGCATAGCTAAAGCAAGGTTTTGTTGACTACAACACAATATTATAATTTTTAAACTAACATCTTCACCATCTTTTAATTGAAGACCTTTAGTTTTTCCTTTTCTTCCATCATATTCAATATCTCTGATACTTGGTGTTGCAACAAACTCAGCCCCTCCACGAGTTGGTCCAAGAATAACCTCATTATCTTCACCGAAGTCTGTTACTACTATACCTTCATCGATTTGAATTTTTTCAATATTACCTTGAGTTAATTTTACTAATCCCATATTATCCCTCCTTCTCTATTTCGAATACTCTTGACGCAAAACTTATTTTTCTTATACTTAGATCTTGCTCATTAACATTTGATATAGTTTGATTTTCAAAACTGCTATGAAATCCTATACCTTTTTCTTGATCTAAAATAGAAAAATTATCTAAATTGGTTCTTAAGGTATCACAAATCGTTTCTATACTTTCTTCAGACAATTCATTTATATAAATAAATAGATCTGTTATGCATAAATAACCATTATTAAGAGGAGTTAATGTTATAGTCGGAATAACTATATAAGGAAATTTAACCGTTGATGAAGCTTCTTCATAATAACAAGTATAGTATTCATTAATTTTATTAGTAAATAATTCAATAAACTTTTCTGTCATACTTCATCTTCTCCTTCTTCATTAATTGATTGTCCTTTAAAAACCTCAATATTGTTTAATTCTTGTAAAAACTTTTCTTGTGCTGATCTAATTTCGGCTATATTAGCTTGTACGATATTACTTAAGAAATTATTTATTTTCTGTCCTGGATGTTCTACAGAATAACCATAATAATTGCCATTTTCATCATATAAACCTTTTTGGCTAGTTATTCTATGTGGTTGTGTTCCTTTTTCCATCCAATACGGATTAATATAGTATTTAACTCCAAATTTCTTTTCCATTTCTTTACGATTTCTATATCCTATCAACAAAACAGGTCTATAACCGCTTTTTTTTGAAACCTCAACTTTACCATAAATAGCTTTTTTGAAAGCACCAGTTTTTACATGCTGAGCTAATGTTGGCTCTAGTTTATCTATTATAGTCTTCCCTGCTTCTTTTAAAGCTTTTCTTGATAATTGTTTCATCATCTTCATAGATTCTGTTGAAGTATCAATAAACTCTATTTTTACTTCATTTTTCATTTTCTACAACCATCGAAGTTAATATAATTTCTGTGATGTCTTCTTTAGGATATAATCTTAATACTTTATAGATTTTATTATTTAATTTGAAATGTGTAACATCTGCTAAATCGCAACATTTAACTTCAATCTTTATTTCTGGTTTTAATCCTGCAACTTGTGCTTGATAAAACTCTGATTGTGTAATTGATTTAATATTGCAAAATACTTTTGATTCAGTATAGCTAATTTTTGGCCTATGAAGTTTATCTGTTATTGATTCTTCTTTTAATAAATATCCAACATCCTTAAAATACATTAATTATCACCTACTGTTTCATCTTCTGTACTTTCTACTGTTTCTAATTCTTTATATTCATGATGTGAGATTGCTAACTTTTGTTTTTGCATCTCATAAGACTGTTGCAATCTTACTGCATCTTGATTATCATAACCAAAATTAGCTTTGCAGTAGGTAATAATTGCAGTTGTTATCATTGGACGATAATTGGTTTCTTTAAAATAAGAAGAAGCAATGCCAGAAGTTTTTAGATCCTCAATCGAAGTGTCTATCAATCTTTTAATTTCATCATCAAATTCTTTATGATTTAATCTAAGATCACTTCTTATTTTATCAACTAATACACTTGGCATTGCTTACACCTCCATTATTCTGTTGATTCAGTTACAGCTTTTGTAATTTTAACGAAAGCTTCACCTAAAGCTGGTTTACCATCGAACATAGCAGAACCTAAATATTCAAGAGTATTATTTTGTAGTTTTCTACCAGTTTCAACAGTAATATCTTCAGCTAAGTTACCTGCATACATTTTGAAATCACCTAGATAAGCATCATGAAGTGCTACTTCATCATCTAACATTACTGGGTAACCTTCTACATAATAAGTATTACCATCTTTAACAAATACATTGTTTTTAGATTTATCTTGTAAAGGTCTATAATCTGCAAATAATGTTTTCTTGCTCATTAACCATTTAGCATTTGAATCATATGCTCCAGGTAATAATGCAACTGTAGCAGTAACATCTGCTTCTTTTAAACTAGCATCTGCAGCAACTGTAACACTATTTGTTTCATCCCAAGTATTAGCTTGTTCTACACCAGTAGGTTGATTTTTACCTGTACCATTGATAATTAATTTAGTAATTTTTCTAGCAATTCTTTTAGAAATCATATTTACTAACCAATTTTCAAATGCATCTACTGACATTTTTGAAACTGATTTTGAAATAGTGATATATTTATTAATTTCATAAGAAGTTAATGTAACTGGAATTAATACATCCCCATCTTCATTGATTGTTGCACCTTCAATATGAACATTTGCTTCTGTAGCATCTGCTTCAACTGCAAAAGTAACATTTCCTTCAACTCTTAAAAGTTCAATTTCACTTAAAAGTGGTGCTTGTTGGAATACTCTTTCAATAATTAAATCTTGTGTTGTTGTAGGAATAACTGCACCAACTGAATCAGCAGCAGTTGTTAAAGCTCTTTCCTCTGTATCTGTTAATTTTTTTCCTTGTAAATTTTTTAAGAATGCTGATCTATATTCTTTTTCAGCTAAAATACTTCTTTCTTCTTTCATTTTTTGATTTTCCTTTCTTTCTTCAAAATTATCTTCTTTAGTTCTCATTTCTAATACTTTATTTAAAGTTTCTTGTCTTTTTTCAGCCTTAGTAATGATTTCTTTTCTTTCTTCTTCTAATGCACTTACTTCATCTGTTAAAATTTCAACTTCTTCAGTTGTGATGTCTTCTCTTTCAAGTTCTTTTTCGATTTCCTCACATCTTGTTTGAATTTCTTTTAAAGTCTTCATATTCTTTCTCCTTTCATTAATCTGACTTTTAATGCTAGTTTCTTCTTACGAAGTTCAGTATTAGTTCCTTTAACCAAATTTCTTTTTCCTTTGTTTAATGTATCTAATGCTCTAGCATATATTGAAGTTGTATCGTAAAACGGCATATCAACAACGCTTACATCATACAATCTATCAATCCTAAGAATTCTTCTAGTATCAGTGTTATAATCCCATTTTTCTTCTGATACTGTAAATGCAAAACTCATTTTATCTAAAAGTCCTGCTCTTATAGATTTATAAACATCTACATTGGAAGTAGTATCTATTAGTTCTGCTCTAATTTTTAATCCTTTATCATCAACTGTTAATGACATTGAATTATTTTTCGTACTTGCAATAATTAGATGGCTATCATCATGGTTGTACTTTAATGGCACAGATTTCATATCACATCCATTAAAAGCATTTCTATCAACGATTTCCGTGAATCCATGTGTTGCAGGAGAATCAAAAACAACTGCATAACCTTCTACGATCATTTTTTCATCATTATCATTTCTAACCTCCAGATTTTGTGCAAGCATTCTAACCTCGGTTTTCTTTTCCATTTACTCACCTCTTTTCAAAAGAAAAAAACTGTTACACTTTTTTGCCATCCGGCAAAACAAACATTACAGTTTCATTTTTATATTTCTTTTTTTGATTTTGAATCCAACGCTTAGTCTGATACTTTTGAAGTTTTATTTCCTTCGCCTTCTCCTGTTGTTTGGATTCCTGTGTCTGCTCCATTACTATCACCTCCATTATTATCTAGATTTATAACTTCGGTATATTCTTTACGAATATAACGCTTGTTACCTCCTTCTTCATCTGGTACTTCTGGCAAATTCCAAATTCTCATAACTTGATTTACTGTCATAATACCTCTATCAAATAATTGTTGAGAAACACTTAATTTAGTATTATTACTAGCAAATTGCAATTTTGAACTTTCTAAATGTATTACGCAACCATCTCTTATTTCTTTTTCTGTGAAAAACATACAAGTTAAAACTTGACTTAATTGAATAGAAATAGGTTCAATACACCCTTCATAAAATGAATTCCACTCATCCTCGTTAGCTTTATTTTGTAATATTTCTTCACTAACATGGAAATAATCAAAAACATTTTTTCTAATTTGTTCTGATTGTTGAGGATCAACAATAAAAGGTTTAGATTCTATTGGTTGAACTTGCGAATATTTGGCATCGAAAATTAAAACACCACCATTGTTATCAGAAGAAAGATTTTCATCAGTTAAACGCTTTCTTTCTTTTGTTAAATCTTCCGGCATTAAAACATTAGCAAGTTTAGCAAGAAAACGAATGCAAGCACTGTTTTTTATTCCTTCAATTATTCCTTGGTTTTGAGTATTGATTAAATCAAGTGTAGGATCTAAGGCTGAATTGCTGCTTCCCCAACGCTCTTTTTCATAATAATGGCTTCGTAAATGCCCACATCTCTCATACTCAATAGCATATTGCTCTGAATCTACATAATATTTCAAATATTCAACACCGTTATATGTAATAACACTAGCACCTTTGGCTCTAACTGGATATAAACCTGTTATTTGCTCTGAATATATATCTTCATACAAAGGAATAATAAAAGCATTATTTTCACATTTTAGAATCGTTATTAGTTTAGCTAAGAACTGTTGTGTCGTTTGGATTCTATTAGGTTTTATTTGCAACATTTTCTCGATTTTAATTCTTTTGCCTTTTGGTGCTATAACTACTGGATTTAGTTTAGAACATTGTATAGCTATTTGTTCTATACTACTTCTAATTAACTCCATTTCATATAAACCACCATTAAAAGTTGTAAAAGCAGGTGCATAGCCATTTATAAGTTGGAATTGTTGCTGCAATTTTTTCATCTGTAATTTTTCTTTTCTTTTAAACACATTCATATTTTTTCCTCCTTTCTATTTGCCACCTGTAAGATTTATATAATCTTCGTAGTGGTTTTGAAAAACAACATAGGCATCTATTAAAGATACTGTACCATCGATTCTTTGTTTTGAATTAGTACCTTTAACCGGTCTAATGTTTTCATTTTTATCAACTTCAATTTGAGTATTAGTTAAACACCATTTTAGAATTGGATTATTATTATAATTAATAATTTTAGATTCTAGATCTGAAGCTAACAATTTCATAGGAGCTGACATTGTTCTTGCTCCTTGTATTACTTCTTCTAATTGAAATCCGTTGTTTTTCATTTCTTCTGTCCAATATTGAGCATTCCATTTATCATAACCGGTCCATAAAACATAGATTTCATACTTATCTCTCAATTCTTTAAACCAATTCGTAACATCTGTGTAATCAATTTTGTTGCCAATAGAATAATCAATATAACCTTTTTCTTTCCAAATTGAATATGGAACCTTGTCTTCAGTTTCTTTCTTTTCCGCTTTTTCACTCGGTATCCAATATTTTTGAAGAAGATAATACTTTTTATTTTTTCTAACTAAAACACTAGCACAAGTTAAATCACCTACAGATGACAAATCAACACCGCCTATTGCATAAGATTTTCTTAAATCTTCAATATCAAATGTTTCAGTATTATTAATAGACTCGAAGCTTAACCATGAACCAACACCAGTTTCACGAATATTAAAATCTTTAGTTAATAATGTAGGTAAAAACTTAGAATCATCTTTACCTCGTTGCACATTTTCATTTAAGAATTCCAAAGATTTAATTGTGCCTAAACCTGGATTAGCTTTTTCCCAACATTCTGGAATGGTCCATTCACTTCTACTGTCTAATTCATAGATGAATGATAAGAATCTTTCATCATTTATAATACCGTTTAAAACATCATCAGCATATTCATACATAGCATCGTAGATACATTCTCTAACAAAACCAGCAGTTGTTATCATAAATAATAGAGGTTGAGTTCTTGCACTCATCGATTGTTTAGAAACATCATAGATATTTCTATCTTTTATTGAATGCAATTCATCAATAATACCACAGTGCATATTTAAACCATCTAGTGTATTTGAATCACTAGCTAATGGTTCAAATGTTGAAAATGTTAAAGGAACATATAAATCAGACTTTCTTTTCTTAATATGTTTTGATAATAATGGACTTTGCACTACCATATTCTTAGCTTCATTAAAGACAATTTTAGCTTGTTCTTTTTTTGAAGCTACACAACATATTTGTGCTCCGCCTTCACGATCACCAAATAACATATATAAAGCAATGGCTGATAGTAAAGTGGACTTACCGTTTTTACGTGCCACAACTATCAATAATTCTCTATATTTCCTATCACCATTATCATTTACAAAACCAAATATCGATTGTAATATGGCTTTTTGCCATAAATCCAAAACTACAGGTTTCCCAGCCCACTTTCCTTTTGAATGTTTACAAAATCTTTCAACGAATTCAATTGGTCTATTCGCTTTATCTAAATCAAAGTGATATTTACCTGGATTTTCTAAATCAAAAACAAGTTTTTCAAATTGTTTTTTGACTTTTTTACTTACTTTTATTTTAGAATTTTGTATTAAATTGTAATATTCTAATATATAATTCATTTAATAAAAGCTTCTAATTCATCAGGCTCACTTCTGTCGGAATGTTCACAACCTTTAACCAAATCATTCAATTGTTTAATTACCGTTTGATAGGATTTAACAGTATCACGATATTCTTTAAATAATGGATTAGGTTTTGTGAATTCTTGACTTGCATTTACTGTAACTACAACGAAATTATCAAGTTTCTTAATACTTGATTCTATATCTTGACTTAGGATCAATAAAAAAGAAGCTTTATTAATTAGCTCCTTAATTATTTCTTTTTTTGAGTCTGGAATATCTTTATATAGTTTCTTTAATCTTTTAATTTCTTTATTTATTCTTTTTTCTCTCTCATCCATCTGTTCCTCCTACCCCCCCTCATGTGAAAAATCCTATTCTGGGGCTTAAAAAAGTCATACGCGCGGTTTATAGTATGTAGGTTATTTTTCTGAATAGGGGGGATTATTGTTAATATTATTTATGTTTTTTTCTTTAATTTCTTCTATTGCTAATACATTTAAACAATTTAAAATGAAATTGTTTCCATTAGCTAGCTCAAACATAACTTGATTCTGTTCACCTAGTTCCTCACATAGTCTATTAATATCGAAGTCCTCTTTAGTTTCTTTATCAAGAAATGTTTCTGGTGAATATATTCTTAGCTTCATTCATTAACACCTACCTCTACTATATCTCCATTAGAATTAAATACTATACCTTGCCTAGTGCTACTTGTACCCTCATGTTCTAAGTTATGGCATGTCCTACATAATAGCTCTAAATTATTCTTGCTCAATGTTATATTAGGATCATTTATATTGTCTGGAGTAATGTATATCTTATGATGTACTATTTCACCAGGATTACTGCACCTTTCACACATACCAAGTTTCTCAATAAAAAAAGAGTTTCTTACATTAACCCATGCTTGAGAATTGTAAAAACTCTTTGCAAAATCTTTAGCCATTATACACCTCAATAAAAAAAGAGATACATTAAATGCATCTCGATTTTAAAATAATTTCATTGTACACATTATAAAGTTAATTTTATCGAATGTAAATAGCACGAATAATCGGCAAATTATCGATTTTAATTAATACCCTAACAATTCACCTATTAAATCATTAGGCAATAATAAAGGCCTTATTGACTCTATTAACCTATTTTTATTTAGTGCAATTGTCGATGTTGAAGTTGTTTCTTTTTTATGATTCTTCTTATCAAGATATTCAGCTATTTGTTCATGTGTTTTACCTTCAAAATATTTTAAATGAATAATATCAAAATATGGATCATTTTTTAAACTGTTAATAACTGACTCTATATGTCTAATAATTACCTTTGTTTTAAAGATATGTTTTTTTAGACTATCAATTGAATCTTCAATAATATCATCTTTATCTTTTCTAATTGTATCGTGAGATAGTCCTGTTATAGATTTTGATTTTTCCTGAGTACCATATTCTCTTAATTCTTTAATTTCTTTCTCTCTTTCATTTATAGATGCTTTTAATTTTGGATATTCATATAAAATTCGCTCCACATTTTTAAAAGTAGAATAATTATTTTTTATAAAACCGCGTGCCTCTAATTCATCTAATACAATATTTGATATTTCTTTTTTTGAAACATCCATTTCTTTTGCAATTTTATTTAAAATAATTTCTTCATTTATCATTATAATTCCACCTTCTTATTCTTCAAAAAATGATTTATAAACTTTTTAAACTTGCTTGGATTATCTTTTAAAACTATATTATTTAATTTTTTAATTTTAATAATACGATTTAGTTTATTAAGATAAATCCATTCTATCATAAAACTTCGATTAGTTCTTGTATATGTAAATGGGGATCGATTTCTTATCTTCAGCAAAATAGCTAACATCATTTTATTATTCGTAATTTTATTGCTATTGTAAATTTTTATAGTGTTTTTAGTTAATTCTACATCGTAATTTAAAACTTTAATTTTTTTAATATCAATATTCATAGAATTATCTACCTCTTTTTTCTATGATTTTTACATTTTTCTTTTCTTCTAATGCTTCTGCAATATTATATAACCCTGTATATACAATAATTGAAGCAATAATTATACTAATTCCTAACCAAATCATTTTTTCACCTCGGGAAGTCTAGTCCATAATATTTTTTGACAACCACAATTAGGGCAATCTATAGCATTATACACATTAGAACCTGTTGTTAAACTTGATAATCCTTTATTTTCCGATACTTCTTTAACTTGATTTTTATCAATATAAAATCTATTATTACAAATATTACATTTAATTTTTTTAATCATTTTTTTCTCCTTTTTCTCTCTAATATTCTGTGCAAGATAACTGTGAATTATATTGCACACTTCCAATCTCACTTTTAGCTATATAAAATAAGGCTAAAACTCATATTTTTTTATCTAAATAGTTTTTGTGATTTTCGATACCCTCTTTAGTGTTATAATTTTTCAAAAGGAGGATTATAATGAATACCAAAGATATCGAAAAATTAGATGAATTAGCTATAAGTCTAGCTAATGAAATTATGGGATTGCTATCACACAAAAATATCAATGCTTCGACATATGATTACTATAAAAAGCAAATTTATGAAATCATATTAGCTAGATTAACAAAATCTCTCTAATTTTTTATATGTTCTTCTAGAATTGGCGTTTCTAGAAGAATTTTTTTTATAGCTGTTATAATATCATCTTTAAAATCTATAATATTTTCTTGTTCTCTAATTTGGTATATTACAAATAGTAATTTTCCTAAATTTTGATATAATAACCCAAATTCTTCTTTATTCAAAATTTAATCATCTCCATTTTTTTCTTTTTTTCTTGCAAAGTAGTTCTTGTATAAATACTTGTCGTTTCCATTTTAGAATGTCCTAAAATATCCATTAATTCTGTCATTGTAGAACCTGGTAATTGTAAATATGCTATTGCAAATAAATGCCTCCAGCCATGTGGATGAATGTGATCTAAATTTACTCTTGCTACTCCTCCGATTTTTTTCAAATGTCTCCAAATGGTTGATGGATTAATCATTCTGTTTGAATCTTGTTTTAAAATTGGATCTGGACTTCTAAAAATAAATCCTTCTGTTATATTGTTATCTTTACAATATTTTTTTAATGATCTATGTAAATCTCCTATCAAGATAATTTGCCTTTCTTTACCTTTGCTGTAAATATCAATATATGGACCTTTTTGAATATTTTCAAATGTAAAATATTTTAATTCACTAATTCTAATTGCTGTTTGTGCAAATGTTTTAATAATCATATACATTTCATACTCTTCGAGTTCTTTAGCTTTACGAAGCATTCTTTTATGTTCTTGATTAGACATTTGATTTTCTAACGATGATTTTTTTTGACTTCTAAAATGTTTTATTATTAAATCTTTATATCCTAGATATTTTAAAAATTTATTAAATATAACGACATATTTATTGATTGATGATACTTTAGCTTGTCCTGTCTTTAATTGTTGCTCTAAATATAACTTATATTTAATAGTAGAATCTTTTGAAAATGTAATATTATCCTCATTAATATAGTCATAGAATTTATTCAAGCAATTTCTGTAATCAACTACTGTTTTAGTGGTCTTTTCATCAAGCCTCTCATTTTCACAAAATTCTTCTATTTTTTGTTTTAGTTCATCTTTAGTCATAAAATCACTCCATTCATCCCTCTTTTCTTCTTAATATTAGGTGCAAGATAACTGCATATTATATTGCACACTTTAAATCTTAATTTTGGCTTTATAAAATAAGGTTAAAAAACAATATTTTTTGTCAAAATAGTTTTTATCATTTTTGATACTGTTTATCAGATTTCCTCTTCTTCTTCAAAATATATTTCATCATCATCTATGAATGTGTAGATACTAATCATTTTTAATACATATCTCTTATTCTAAATAAAACTTTGTATTCAGCTTTTGAAATAAAGTTATTGATATCACAACTTAATTTCTCAATATTTTCTACTCGCCATTCTTGACCATGATCATAACTTTGATTACACATTATCTCAGCTATCTGTGATATTATTTCTTTAGCTTCACCTTCCGAAATAATATCATATAATTCAAAATTGTAGCCAAAAGATTCTTCTAATCTTTCATAATATACAGTTATATCTTTACCTTCATCTTTTTCGATAATTAATCTTAATTTTGTTGGAATAATCTCCCTTTCTGGTATATAAAATTCTATTCTTTTCATTCTTACTTACCTTCTTTCTCTATTTCTCTTTCGTCATATATGTCATTCAATATGTGCATTTCGTTTCTATATACTCTTATGTGACTATCATTAATTTCAACTTTACACATTGAGTCATAATTTTCTAAAAGCCAATTTTGTATTGGTTTAACAAGCTCAATTAATTCTTTCATTTTTTTATCTATATTAGTTTCTGGCATCTCTATTACCTTCTTTCTTTAATTTATTTACTTCTCTTACTAATTCGTTGATTTTGTCCTGTATTTTTTTATCATTGATAGAAATTATATATGTTCCATTCGGTCTAACTTCTCTTAAATCTAACTCTTCTATCTCTTTTTTTTCTTCTAAGATTTCGAAATCACATAACGGATTAAACAACATCCCAGAAGTAAATATTCCTGATTCCCAAACAAAGTCATATCCATCAAATGTAATAGTTGTGATATAATTATCGTCTTCATATACTTTTAATTTTGTTCCTGCCTTAATAGTTCCACTATTAATAAATTCATATAATGTTTCACTGTGCACTTTCATTATTTCACCTCTTTATCAAATATGTTTCCTATTACCTCAATTCCATTTGGACTTACTAAATGTACTTGCTTTTTAGTATTAATAAACTCCGCATACCAACCAAATTGATATGTATTGCTAACATATTTTTCTTTCCAATCATCAGTTTTATATTTTCCATATTTAATAACAAACAAATTATCTTCATTACTATATTCATTACCTTGACAAATATCTCCCTCAAATATCTTCTTACCATTTTTATCTGTTAGTCCTGTATATTGCATCCAAATCAAATCATCTTCTGGAACTCTACCACATATTTCTGAAAGTGCATCATTATCAGACATAACTAGCCATCCATATTGAGGACATATATGTATATCTTCTAACATTCTTTTTTCTTTTTTATTCCATATTCTAAATAATATTTTTCTATTCATCTCTTACTCCTTTGGCATTTCATAAACATAAGTATCTAATTTTATATAATCTACATTGGCTGTGTATTTTTGAAGTATTACACCATTTTCTACCCAACTATGACCATTTTCTTTTATTGATGATGTATCTATTTTAAATTTAGGAAATAATATATTTTGTATTTCATCTAATACTTCAATCGCTCTTTCTTCTGTTTCATAAGTTCCTAACAGCACATAATATTCTCCTTGATTTCCAATAAAATCTGGTTGATAATTACAAATAATTTGTTTTTTATTTTGATAATTAATGTTTATACTATGCACATTTTCTAAATCCATTTTATTTTGGCTTCTAATCCATAAATCCATCTATTTATCATCTCCTAACCAATGTCATAAGATCCGACTAAAGAAGTCTTTTCAATATCTTCCACTATATTGAAGTTATCATAATCTAACTTATTTCCTTTTTCGTCTCTTACTTTAATTCTTCCAGCTCCATCTCCATCAATTCTGATTAGTATATTTCTACTAGCACCGATAACTCCTAAATATTCAATATGAGCCAATACTTTTTCTAATACATCTAAATCTTATTTTCTTCCACTTATTTGATATGTTCTTGTTTCCATTAATTATCAACTCCTAATTTCATTTAACCATTTGTAAACATCTTCTAAGTCTTTTTTGTTTTCTACTCTAAACGACCTGTCTTTGCCTGCGCTTCTAGTTTTAAAATAAAACACTATTCCATCTCTCGTATCTAATGTGAACCAAACTTTAAAATCTAAATATTTAGGTTGTTTTCTGTTACAATTGTAGTAACTCATTTCTTTCCAAGAATTGTTCTTCATTATATAATCAAGTAATTCTTTTAAATCATCAGTCGTCATTCTTCACCTCTTTGGTACTGGCATTAATGTCCTTACCAATTATCCCTCTATTGTTTGCGATTACTTTCGCATTTACTTCTAGCAACTCAAAGCTTTGTTCAGTTACTCCAAAACTAAACATATATTTATCTTCAAACAATTTCATAATTTCCTCTTTATTATCACCAATTTTTATAAAGCCTCTTAAATCATCAAGCCAGTATTCTGCGATTAAATAAAAAGTTTTGTTTAAATCTATTTTTGACATATTATTTTCCTATTATTTCCTCATATAATTGCAAATGATTTTTAGCATAATGTTGCTGAGCACTTCCTGCTATACTGTCTATTATTTCTTTTTCTAGACACTCTATAAACTCTTTTTGTTGATTTAATAATTCAGTATTTCTATATGTCATATCAATAAATTCTTTGTCTTCTTTTGATACTTCTCCATTGTCTACTAAATTTTGTAACATATCTCTTTCAAATCTTAATTGATTAAAATATTCTCCACTTCTTAAATATTCAAGTTGTTTCTTTAATTCTTGATTTTCTTTTAATAATGTTTTTACAGTTTGGCAATCTTCTTTTTCTCCAACTAATGAATTAAAAATTATAACTGCTTCTTCATTATTGATATCATTATGAACTGATTCACCACTTATACTATCTACGCTCAAACAAGCTATGTTTCCAGCTAAATATCTAAAATCTATTTTTAAATCTTTTTGTTTCATTTATTCCACCTCTTTTTTACAAGCAGTTAATTTCATCATGTCAATACAGTCAAATACTATTTCCTCTGGGTTTCCACCTTCGTTAGGACAATACCACCCTATACTTAGTTGCTTATTATCTATCATTGATATTGGTAAATCTCCATATTCTTTTAAACTTTTTACTAATGTAATTATTAGCTCACTTGTTTTCATATTATCTATTCTCCTTTATCTATATCTAAAATATCTAAAACATCACTTTCCTCTATAAAATCAAATATTGTAGTTCTAATATCGTAATCTACAATAAATGATTCTTCATAATATAAATTTGATTGTTCTCCTAAAATATGAAAACAATTAAATTCATTTATTTCATCAATAACTCCTATTCTTATACCATCTAGTATTCCATTTTTCTTCGTTGATACTTTATAAGCTACTAATTGTCCAATTTTCATTGACTCACCTCATTATAAAGAAAAAAACAGCCAAACTCATCCTCGCAAACTCGCTGTTTTTATTTTTCTTTTTATTTTCTCAATTTTAAAGGAGTGTTTTATGAACAAAAATCATGAAATAAATATGAGGATTTTTAATTATAATAATTAATCTTGTTCTTTTAATTCTCTATAAGCTTTAAGAATCTCATCTTCAAAAATTTTTCTCGTTTTTGGATTAATAGGATGTACAATATCTCTATAATCCCCAGTAGGAGTTTTCTTACTAGGCATAGCAATAAATAATCCATTATCACCCTCAATTATTTTAATATCATGTACTGCAAAGCAATCATTTAATAATACAGATGCAATTGCCTTACACTTTGAATCTGTTGTATCTAGTTTTTTTATATTTACACTTGTTATTTTCATATTAAATAAGCTCCTCTACTTCTTCATTGCTAAATATAAATTTTATTTCATTAGGATTTTGTTCTATTTTAACTGTGCATCCAATATTTTTAAATTGACCTTCATACAATTTACTCTGAAGTTTATATCCTTCTAATTCCCATATTTTATCCTCTAACTTTTGCATACAAATTTGTTCTCCAATTTTCATGTCAAAATTAGTAGGATCAACACAGCTAGAACTTTCTACGATTACAAATCCATTAGGAAGTGTAGCCATTAACACTGTCGTTTTATCTCCATACTTTTCTACTTTTATAAAAGTATTAGCTAATATTAAATCTATATCTTCTTTCGTAATTTTATTTTTCATCATATTCCTCCATTTTTATTAATTCTTCATAATCAGTCCAATTGTCATCATTCCATCTTTTATCTAAAATATGTATATCATTTCTAAATATCTTTTCCAATTTTGTTCCTTTATGAGTCGTTAAAATGTGATTATCTGTTACTTTTAATATTCTAATTGGTTCATTAGTATATGAATAATCATAATTGTTTTCTTCTGTAATAAAATCTCTACCTAATTTAATAGGATTTGTTCTGATTGCTAATTTGCCTACTAATTCTATTGCTTTCATAATTATCCTCTTTTCATTTTATTTTTTCTTATTTTTCTTTTGGCTTTTAAACTTTGTTTTGTTGGTTTAGGTAAACCATCATTTTCGTATTCAATTGTTTCATGTTCTATCTTTTGGCTTAATTCTTTTACTTTTTCTGCTTGAATTTGATTTTTATTTTCTGCTTTTTCTAATGCCATTTGATATTCCACAATTACTCTTTCTTTAGCATCAATTGTATTTGCTAATTTTTCGTTTTCTCTCTGCTCTTCTTTCAGATCTTTTTTAGCCTGTTTTAAATGTTTTGAAATCTTATCTCTATTTGCTGTAACAGACCAAAGGGATTTTTTTAATGTTGAAATGTCAATAATTAGTTTTTCTTTCTCATTTATGGTAATTTCTAAAGATTGATTTCTATTTGATAATGTTGTTGTTAGTTCTTCTATTTTTTGATTTAATTTTTTGATTTCTTTAGTTGAATTAACTTCAAACTCATTAAAATCTTTTTTTAATTGGTTATAAGATTTTTGAATTTGATTTTTTTCTCTATTTTCTCTAAGTGTTCCTTTTTCTCCTTGTACTATCTGATCTAGTAAATCATCGTAAGTATTTCTTGTTATAATTACAGGAATATAACTTTTTAACTCATTTAATTTCATAATATCTCAATTCCTTCTTCTTTTTTTATTTTTAATAATTTATTTTTTAAATTAATTCTTTCTTGTTTTTCTTCTGATAGCTTATTTAGAAGTTCTATAATAATTTCAACCATAACCCCTCTCTGTCTAATCCCAGATAATAAATTAATAACTTCATTATCAGAATCGCACTCAATTAGTGCATCTACTAAATTTCTTTTTTCTGTTTTAATTACAAAAATATTCATAATTTTCCTCCATTTCTTACAATAAAATAATTCTTATCTCTAGTAATTAAAAATTTCAAATATTCAACTTTGCCACATTTTTTGCAGCAGAAAGCATAATTAAACGACTGAGTATCAATATTCGGCTTTATTGCATATTCCAAGTATTTTTTAAAGTGATTTATTTCAAATGACTTATAATTGATAAAATAACCACATTTACAATTCCAAATGAACATTCCAAAATTTAAATTAATATTACTCATGAATACTACCTACAGCCTGACTAATAGAATCTAATAAATCATCCATCTCTTTTTTATCTTCATCTGTCATAGGCTCATTTTCTAATTCTTTGTTGAACCAATCCGGAAGTTCTGTTTCTGGCTCTTGCTTACTTTTACTTCTAAAATCATTTCGACTCCAATTTCGAATTGTGGCTTTCCAATTTTTCATATGATGTTTTCCAACGAGCCAGCCATTTGATTCATAGTAATCAAAAAATTGTTCTGCAGAAAATGTTGGTATTTTTTTATGTTCATTTTTAGGTTTATTTTTGTTATGTTCAAATATTTGATTTGTATATTCCTTGATATAATCAGCAATTTCTGGAATACTAGGCTTAGTAAATTTATCACTTTCTGCTGTTAGGTGTCCTCTTACACTTTCTCCAGGAGAATTAATCTTTTCTTTTTTTATATTTTTTTCTTTTAATTTATTATTTAATATTTTATTATTTAATATTTTATTATTGTACCAATTTTCCATATCTTCATTTTCCATATCTTCATTTTTGGTACATGGAGTTAACTGTTCTGTTATTACATTTTTTTGAACCTGTGAAATTGACATTTCATAAATTATATACTCCCAATCATATATTTTTCCATTTTCATTTTTTATTGGTAATCTAATTAAATACCCAAATTTTTCTAGTTCTTGTAGTATAGAGTTAATTGTATTTTTTGTTTCTTTGTTAATAGCTGCTAAACCTCGAGAACTATAATCCCAATCCTCTCTAAGGCTCAGCATCTCAGATAATAATCCTTTTGCCTTTAATGACATATTCTTTTCTTTAAAATGATAATTTGATATTACTGAATAATTATCACTTCGCTCTATTCTAAATACTGCCATTTAGCACCTCGATTGATTAAAATCAAGATCTGTGCTATAATAAAAGTGCTTTTTTAAGCAAAGAGGGTTTTTACTTGGTCGTTGAACTCTCTCTTTTTTTGTCCTTTTTTTCATCATATTCCTCCTTTTTATCTTCAAAATAATCTATAAACCAAATTGCATAAAACAATTCGATTGCATTTATCAATAATCCTAGCCATGTAAAACTCACTAGATATTCTTGAATAAATGGATTAATAATCATATAAATCCATGTAACAATAAAATGTAATGCTGATACTATAAACAGGGATAATAGCAATAATCTAATAATGAATAAATATTTATTTTTTGATTTTAATCGTCTCACACTATCCTCCTACACATAAGACTCTAATAATTTTTTTGGTATATAATATGTCCATCTACCATTTTCATTTTGGATTGCCCATCCAAATGGAAATTTATCCTTTTGTAAGCCATTTCTTAGTACATTAGGATCAATACCTGTATATTTTGCTGTTTCTGCTATAGTTAAAAATTTTTCTTTTTTCTTTTTTGCCATTTGTGTACCTTCTTTCTTTATTTTTCTATGTCTTGTCGGGACTTTTAATTAAATAAATTACTTATATTTAAAAATTGATCTGCAGAAATTTCTGGAAATTGTTTTTTTAATTGAATTATTATTAATATAAACTCTTCTAACTTTAATGGTCTTTTATTTTGAAAAGATAAATATAACTTTTGCTGAGTCAACTTTTTTGCAAATATATCTTCGGAATTATCTTCTTTTAATTTTCTTACAAAGGATGCAATATTTATATTATTATCAGACATAAATTTTTGTATTTCTTGAGCATAGTTCATTTTTAACACCTCCTATTCTTTATGTTAGTTTTGCTAACTTACAATTACAGTTTAAGTTATTTATACTAACTTGTCAACAGTTTTTTTATAAAAAAGTTATTTATGCTAACTTTTTTGTTGGTAAAATATTTAGAAAGTGGTATTATAATGATAAGGAGGGAGAAAAATTGTTAAGGGATAATATCAAAACTGCAAGAATAAAAAAAGGATGGTCCCAACAAGATCTAGCTAATGAATATAATTTATTAGTTAAAAAAATTAATAAACAAAATAACTTAAATTTACATACAATTGGTAGAACATCCATTACCCATTGGGAAACTGGCAGATATACACCAGAAGTTGAATCAATACCTGTTTTGTGTGAAATATTACAAATCAGTGCTGATAGTCTATTGGGTATTGATGAAATTATGAAAATTCAACAACATAGCCAATATGAAAAGAACATTTTACTAGATGATGGTACAAAAATTTCTATTCATACAAATAAAAATTGGGAAGAATTAACTAAAGAAGAAAAAAAAGAAATAATGGATTCAATTATTGAAGAATCAGTAAAAATTAAAAAAGAAGAAAGTAAAAAAAACTAGCAGTATCGGTTTTTTACGAGGAGTTAAAGTGAAAAATAAATATTTAATATTATTATGCTGTATTTTTGGAGGATGGTTTGGTCTTCATTGCTTTATAGAAGGTAAAATTAAAAAAGGTATTTTATATTTATTTACAGCAGGTTTATTTTGTATTGGTTGGTTAGTTGATATAATTACTATTGCTTGTCAAAATCAAGCAAAAACATTAGAAAATAAATCACAGAGTAAACATATTACATATAGATTTACGATTGATGAATGCGATAATAAAAAGAAAACATTGTATTCGCAAACACGATCAAGAAAATATTATGATGATTATATTGTCTTTGATTTAGAAACTACTGGATTTAATCCAAAAGATGATGAAATTATTGAAATAGGTGCTTTAAAATTTAAAAATGATAAATTAATTGATACATTTAATGTTTTAGTTAAACCAAAAGCTAGATTAACAAAAAATATTATTGAATTAACTGGAATTACAGAAAATATGCTTAAAAATTGTGATTCTATAGAGATAGCACTGCCCAAATTTATTGAATTTATTGAAAACTATCCTTTAGTAGCTCATAATAGTCCATTTGATTTAGGTTTTATAGAAGAAAATATAAAAAATTTAAATTTACCTATAATAAAAAATAAAAATATAGATACACTATATCTGTCTAGAATAAATATAAAGGATGTTCTAAATCATAAACTGGAAACACTAAAAATGCATTTTAATCTTAATTATTCTTCACATAGAGCAATTGAAGATTGTTATGTTACTAATTATATTTATCAATATTGTAAAGACAAAAATACTGTTAAAAATTAAAAAAGAGCCTCTGCTGTAACAGAGACTCAACCAATAAAATTGGTACACAAATTAAATAAGAATGCCCGACAAGACATCTATTCTTTTTGTGTACCCTAATTATAGCAAAATAAAATATTTTGTGCAATAAGGGGGAATTAAAAAAATGGCAAAATATAAATCTAGAAAATTACCTAATAGATACGGAACTATTAGCAAACTATCAGGTAATAGAAGAAAGCCTTATATTATTAAAGGATTTGAAGGCTATGATGATGACGGGAAAATAATCAGGCCTATTATTGGATATGCTATAGACTATACAGAAGCTTTGGGTATATTATCTAATTATAATAAAGAACCTTATGATTTAGATTATGCAAATTTATCAACTAAAGATTTATTTAATTTATGGTATGCTGATCTTTATAATAAAGTTAAAAGCAAAAAGCTAGGAGAAAAAAGGTATAAGGGATATAAAAGTACATTTGATAAGTATTTTAAAACTATTCATAATCAAAAATATATATTATTAAAGACTAATGATATGCAAAAATGCTTTGATGAATGTATACATGGTTTTTCAACTAAAACTAATATGAAAATAATATTTAATGGACTTTTTGAAAAATCACAAGACCTTGAAATGCCAATCAAAAAAAATTTTGTTGAAAACTGCTATATTGGAGAAAAAGAAGATTCAGAAAAACATATTCCATTTTCTACACAAGAAATAAAAAAATTATGGAATAATATTGATAATACAGAAAATATAGATTTAATATTAATTAATATTTATACAGGATGTAGACCAAATGAATTATTAGAACCTAATGAAATTCATTTTGAAGAAAGATATTTTATTGGTGGAAGTAAAACTGAAGCAGGTAGAAATAGAATAATTCCAATTCATGAAAAAATTGCTAATTTATTTAAAAAAAGATTTATTGATAGCGAGATTAATATCAACTATCGAAAATACTACAAATCCTTTCTTGCTGCAATGAATAAATTAGAAATGAATCACACGCCGTATGATTGCCGCCATACATTTGCAACAGAAGCCGATAATAGTAAACTAAATGACTTATGTATCAAACTAATCATGGGGCATTCAGTACAAGATATTACAAAAGGAGTATATACTCATAAAACTCCACAACAATTAGTAGAAGAAGTGAATAAAATTGACTTTTAATTTGTTGCCAATTTGTTGCCAATAGTATTCATAATCTAATCATAATAATATCAACTTTTATAAAAATGAGTAAACTAAAAGAGTAATATTCAATTACTCTTTTGCCATAAAACCCTTATAAAATAAAGGTAAAATCAACATGGTGTTCCCGGCGAGAATCGAACTCACGACCTATCGCTTAGGAGGCGATCGCTCTATCCTACTGAGCTACGAGAACAAATTCATTCTTATTATAGCGAACTTTATAAAAAAAAACAATCTAATTATCTTAGATTGTTTACCAAAACCATGATTAAAAAGCAACTAGCAGTAGATAATTGTCTACGCACAATGGTAGTTTTTTCATAAATAGAAGCGATATCATCAATAAAATCTACCATCCAACTTTCAAAATACTTGGGAATATGAGATCCAACTGGAAACATATGGGACAGAATAATATCCTCTTCCATTGGAGATAAATCAAAATATTTTTTTGAATTTTCTAATGCGTATTTTGGATGCTTTATCATTGTGATAGCTTTTTCCTTTTTTGTAAAGCTTTGATTATCTTCTAGAAAAAAATCATGAAGCAAAGCTGCTCTAGCTACCTGCGTTGCATTCAGCTTGAAAAACTTAGCCCATTTATAAGAATGATAGGAAACACGAATAGAGTGATCTAAACGATTTCCTTCATGATGAACAATATTCTCCATTTTCTTGAATTCTTCATTTTCTAATATATCACAAACTTTACTAAGATATTCTTTATCTTCATAATATTTTTTCATTCTTAACTACACCTCAGTAATTTGTAAACTTATTTTGCTACTAGTTCATAATAACATAATTATAAGAATTATGCAAGTAGCAAAAAGAGGGACCCAGAATCCCCCTAATCTATATCAAAACGCTCCTAATAGCGTTCTAATATATATTATGGAGAATTTGTAAAAAATGTTACATTTTAATTCCACTTTATTCAAATTTCTTTAGGTATATTAATAAAAACATAGTTGTATATAAATATGAATATCATTTACGGTTTAGAAGGTCCCCCTCCTTGCTCATTCAATTATTCTCCTGTAAATACTATGCTTTAGCTTTCTATATTATTCATCTATACTCCTTTCTATGGTGTACATGTCTCTATTTCTAATTGATTATTTTTTATCTTAAGCATAATGCTCCCATCTATATCTGTTCTATAAATAATAGAATTTTTTAGAATATCTAACACTTCTTTATTAGGATGATGATATCTATTATTTTTACCAACCGATATTATCGAGTATTTAGGATGAATTTCATCTATCAACTTATTGGATGTGCTTGTTTTGCTACCATGATGCCCTACTTTTAAAATATCTATATTATTTAAATGATATTTTTTAATTATATCTTCTTCTACTTCTATTCCTGCATCTCCTGTTAATAACATCTTAATGCCATTAAACTCAAAATAAATTACATTTGAATTATCATTTTCATTATCATATAATTTATGATTCAAAAAAGATAACTTATTATTATTTAGAATCAATTCTTTTACATTCTTATAATACGGAATCCTTTTTTTATCTAATACTTCTACAAGTTCTTGTTCTAATGGATTCAAAGAATCATGATTCAATATGACACTTTCCACTTTAAAATGATTGACTAAATTAATACTTTCTCCCATATGATCATAGTCCCCATGGCTAAGAACTAGATAATCTAGTTTTCGAATTCCTAAGGATTTTAGTAATGGCAATAAAGTAGTATCTGACAAAGATTTGGTTTGTCTTTCTTGCCACGGTTCCTTTGAATAGCTAATTTTACCACCTGTATCTATTAGCATGGTTTGATTATGAGAATAAATCAACAAACTGTCTCCTTGACCAACATCAATCATTAGAAAAAAATTCTGAGGAAATAAACTTAAGTAAAAATATTGATAGCATAATAAAATTCCTATTCCTAAAAAGCCAATTTTTTTTCGATAACATAACCATAAGGTTAAACAACCATAATATAAAATAATCCAACCTATATTAGGCTTCTTCCATATTGTATTCCAAACAATCGAATTAGAAAAAAAGATAGAAAGTTCTTCCATCAACTGCGTAATCCAAAAAAATACAGAATCTAAAAAAGGAAGCAGAAATGTTAATAAAGATAAAGGAAAGACTATAAAAGATACTAAAGGTACAAATATTAAATTCAATCCAATACTAAATAAATTTATTTGGTAAAAATAGTAAATGGAAATAGGAAAACTCACTAAAAAACTAATCATCGATATTTGAAGTAACCCTTTGGCATAAGATTGAGTATTTTTTAATTTCTTTTGCATTAAAATTAAATAAAAGCTAATCATAAAAGAATATTGAAATCCAACTTCAAATAAAGAGTAAGGATTGGTAAGTACCAATATACAAAATGTCATAATAAACAAATATAAAGTTTTGATTTGCCATTTTAAAAGCTTGTTGATACTAAGTAAACCAAATAATACCACTGCTCTACTAATAGACGGAGTACTTCCTGATAGAAACATATAAAAACTTAAAAATAGCATTGTTAACAGAAAACTTTTTTTCTCATTCAAGTGGAATTTTTTTAGAATAAATAAGAGAATCCCACTAAAAAGAGAAACTTGTGCTCCTGAAATAGCTAGTAAATGACTAATACCATTATTTTGGTATGATACTACAGCCTGATTAGATAAAAGACTAGTATCTCCTAAAATAAAAGCTTTTAAATAAGCTTTACTTTGATAACTATCTATATGTTTTAATATAGAATTTTTTATTTGATAAAATAAATTTTGATTGTCCTCGACTTTTTCGATTGCGTCTATTTGCATTATATAATAAATACCTTTTCTTTTTAAATACTCTTTGTAATTAAAAAGATTAGGAACAGTATTATTTTTAGGTAAGGAAAAAGTTCCTTTTAGCTGGATTTGATCCCCTAATTGATAGTTTTCTAAAAAATTATTTTTTTCTTCTTCACTTTGAAAAAAATAAGTTCCTAAAATATTTTCTTTTCCTCCTAATTCCAGAGTTAATAGGTCTCCCTCTACTTTCATTTCTAAGATAGTACCAAAATAATAATTATCTTGGGGATTCAGTTTACTAAAATGTGGTAAACATAAATAAAATATACTATATATAATGGTGAGGAAGAGTAATCCAATATAAAAATATTTAGAGTGTAATATTGGCTTTAATTTTTTCAAAAATACTATCTCCAATACCCTTTATATTTTTGATTTCCTCAATACTTTGAAAATTTCCGTTTTCTTCTCGATAGCGAATAATTAATTCCGCTTTGCTTTCACCAATTCCTGGTAATTGCATTAATTCTTCTTTGGTAGCAGTATTTAAAGAAATAGAATTGTTAACAGGTGTATCTCCTATTTCATCTTCATTGCTTTGATTATTAGCATCTACTAAATCCTCTTCTGTAAGACAAGCACCATTGGTCATATTAGATTGATTCAGACAAGCTATTTCTACTTCTTTTTCTTTCTCTTTGCTAGTTATGAAGTTTGCTACTTGATCTTTAGAGTATACAATAATTACCATTTCATCCTCTATTTTTTTGCTGAGATTTAGAACCGAAGTATCCGCATTTTCTGTGCTACCACCAGCTAAGTTAATCACATCTAAAATTCGACTACCGCATTCTAACTTATATAGTCCAGGATAGTAAACCTCTCCTTTAATATCCACCATCAATTCACATACTTCCTCTTTCTCCACATTATCAGCTTCTTCTTTATTAGATGTTACATCTTCTAATGATAAGCTCTGCTGGGAAGGAGATTTTGAATCTTCCATAACTTGATATAAGAAGTAACCCCCTATTCCTAATAGCATGATCACTATTACTATCAATACTATCGTTACATATTTGTGTTCTATAATGAACCATTTTACATTTTCTAATTTATCCACAAAAAATAACCTCCTATAGAGATTATTTAAAAAATTTGACAAAATACTTACTTTTTTCTTAATTTTTTTAATTTTGTTTCTTTATAAAGCTGATTTTCCACATTGATTCGTTGTACAAAAGTAAGGGCAAAAACCAAACACATGGCAAAACTACCTCCATAACTCATAAAAGGTAAAGGTACTCCTGTCATAGGGATTATACCAAAAATTCCGCCTAAGTTGACAAAAATATGCAGAATAATATAAACAGCAACTCCCATACAAATCAAAAATCCTCTAGTATTATAACTATCTCTACCGATTTTAATAATTCTTCCAATCAACAAATAATATAATACAAAGATAATAATCGCACCTAAATAGCCTAGCTCTTCCATAATGATTGCAAAGATAAAATCTGTATGAGCCTCTGGTAAATATAAATACTTTTGCGTACTATTTCCTAATCCTACCCCTAAAAAGCTACCATTATTAATCGCAATATAGCCATTACAAACCTGATTTCCTGTACCATAGAATTTTTCTGTACTACAAGGATTCGAAAAATCAAATCTCTCTTTTTGTCCTTCTGTTAAAAGACTACTTCCTCCTCCAACTAAAACCAGGGCTGCCACTAAAATTCCACCTATAATAATCATCAGTACTTTATTTCTAATTTCTTTGGAAATAGGTGCTATAAAAAAAATAGTAGCCACAATGAATGTATAAATAATAGTAGTTCCAAGATCTGGTTGGGCAAAAATAAGTCCTGCAATTACAGCAGCAATTAAAATAGGATATAACACTGTAACATATTGATTGAGTCGATCCTTATGTTTATCATAATAACAAGATAACCATACAATCATAATAATTTTAGCAAACTCACTGGGCTGAATTGAAAAGAAACCTAAATCAATCCAACTAATAGCTCTATTTCTAACAGATCCATATATTAGCAATAAAGCTAGAGTGACTGCAACTACATAAACAGCGAAATTGGCAATAATATGATAACTCTTACTATGAAAGCGAATCAAAAAAATACTAGCTATAAAGCTTACCATTAAAAATAAACTTTGCTTGAAAAAATAACGATAAGGACTAGCATCATATTTCATAAAAGCCGTTACATTAGAGGCTGAAAATATCATAATTAACCCAAAAACAAATAGAATACAGGAAATAATCAATAAAGGTTTATCAATATTCTTTAAAATCTTTCTCATGACTACCTCCTATTATTTTTTCTATTTTCATTATAACATAAATTCATTTTTTTTAATAGAAAAATCATGATACAAGACATTTGTAATAACATTATTTGGACTTTTGGAATACTTTATATTAGATAACGAAAAGGAGGGAAAGTTATGTATAATTACGGAGGATCTTTTGGATCTAGCTGCGGATGTGGTGGATATTCTACTCCTGCATTTACTCCTTACTATCCATATAGTGGATGTGGATGCGGTAATAATTCCAATTATGCAATTGTATTAGTTCTATTTATTTTATTAGTAATTGTGATTGGTTCTAGATTTACTCGCTAATTTGATTTAAAGGATAGATAGGTCCACTATCTATCTTTTTTCTACTTCATATTTTTCTTCACAAAATGACTAAAAAATGATAAAATACTGAACAGAAGAAGTGGTGATATTATGTTAAAAACAAAAGATATATTAGATGAAAAAGATAAACGCTTACGTTTGGTTAGTAAAGAAGTCACTTTTCCATTAAGCAAAGAGGATAAACAGAATATTGAATTAATGGAGGAATATTTGGTAAATAGCCAAATCGAAGAAAGAGCTGAAAAGTATCAGTTAAGACCTGGGATGGGAATGGCAGCTATCCAAATTGGAGTGGCAAAACGATATATTGTTATTGTGCAAGAGGTAGAAGAAGGCTTTGATTCTTACATTATGATTAATCCTAAAATTGTATCGAATTCTACTGAAATGATTTATGTAGAAGATGGAGAGGGCTGCTTAAGTGTCAATCGTGAATGCGAAGGAATTGTCCCAAGATATGCTCGTGTTACTGTCGATGGATATGATATAGATGGCAACAAAATTCGCGTAAGGGCCCGAGAAGAGCTTGCAATTGCTTTTCAACATGAAATCGATCACTTAAATGGAATTTTATTTGTCGATAAAATAGATCCAAAAAATCCATATAAAAATATCGATCAATATCGACCAATATAAAAGAAGCAACATTGCTTCTTTTTAAAATGCCAAATAATTAGGGATAATGACTTTAGCTGTTGTTCCCTTACCCAAAACAGAATCATAGCGGATCATTCCTTGGTGAAGTTTTATAATTTCTTTTGACATATTGATACCAATCCCACTTCCCTTTGCTTTGGTAGTATAAAACAACTGCCCTATTTTCTTTAATTCTTTTTCGCTCATTCCATCTCCATTATCTTTGACCGTAATTTCTACAGTGTCTTTCTTGAGAAAAACATTTAATATGATTTCTTTCGCATTTGCTTCATAAGCATTTTTAATTAAATTCACAAAAACTTGTTTTAACCTATCATAGTCACCATCTATTAAAACTTCCTCTTCTATTTTCGGTAAATTTAAAACTACATTTTTATTGCTTAAAATAGAATCCATTGTAGCTCCTACATCTTCTAACAATAACATTAAATCCATAATATCTTTTCGTATACTTAAACGTTTTAAATTTAAAAAATCATCCATGATCGTCAATGCTCTTCCCATTTCACTTCTAATAATCGGAATATACTTATTTACTTTGTCTTTCTTGTTAGTATCTAACATATCTAAATATCCTTTGCAAACAGCAATTGGATTTTTTACTTCATGGGCAATCTGAAAGATAAGAGTATCCTCATTCTTTCTAGTCTCATAATCTCTTAGAAAACGATAAGTAATTTCTAACAAACTATAAAAATATAAGAAGATAAAAGCTAAATAGCCAATGGCCAAAGCACTATGCTCAAAATATATAAAATATATAAAACTTGTAAAAAATGCTTTGCTAACTAAAAAATAATGAATGGAATCTTTTCGATGATTGGTAAGAATACAGTCTATTCCCAAATACCCAACATAAATCAAATAATAATACCATGGAATGGTAAGCATCATACTACAATACACAATATTGATTATAGAAAGTAAAAATGCTTCTTTTCTTCTTTTGAGGAGATATCCTAAAAAACAAGAAAAATCTAGAAAAATAATAAACATGTGGTTGTTACCAAATATAATAAACATAGCTTGAATAAATGCTAAATATAATAGAATTGCTGTTTTTTTATTCATATTTTTATTAGAAGAAATGAATTGGTATACCATAAAACTAGCCATAATTACTAGTAAGATGAAAAGAATTGATTGAAAAAAATACATACAATAGCCCTCTTTCTGATACTATTATATGTATTTATCTTGTCGATAAATGTCGATTTTTGTAGATTCATCTCGATTTTTGTTATTTCAAGTTATCAATATACTTCTTTAGCTGCTTACTTTCGGAACCTAAAACAATTTTTAGTTGATTATCTATCTCTACAATTCCTTTTGCCCCTAACTTCTGAATTGCTTCTTTGTTCACAATACTTACATCTTTTAAAGTAACCTTGAATCTAGATAGACTAGTTTCAGTAGCAATGATGTTATCCTTGCCTCCTAAGTATTCCACCAACTTATTTAACTCCAAGTGAGCATCTTTTTTTGTAGATTTTAAAACGGCTAATAGGATTACTAAAAATACTAGTAAAATAATCCCATATTGTAAATAATTCATTTTTATCACCACTATCATTATACTATACAACTTTTTAAAAAGAAAGTGTTTCATGAAACTAGGTAATAATAATACACCAAAAAAATAATTTTGGAATATCTTATATTAGATAATTATAAAGGAGTACATATTATTCTAGGATCATAGAATCAGTGCTTATGAACATGTATCTAAAACAAATGCCTGCCGGATGTAATTATCAATCGTTTATGAAAGGAGGTATTTTCATGTGTCCAGATAAAGATAACACTAACACAAACAATGAAAACTGTTGCTTAGCTAATATTCTAGAAGTAATCGTAAGACTACAAGACAGAAGTGAAAAATTTGATTGTTTGGGAGAAGGGTGTGACAGACCATTTTTAGGGCCTACTCCATCTACAGTATGTTTTAATACAAGACCTGTTACTTTCTACCGTTGTTCTGATGGAGAACTATGGTCATTTCCTTTTACTTTGAATGGTGAAACAGGAACTAGTACTGTATTTAGATGTGAACACGTAGAAGGATGCTGTGCAACATGTCGTGTACTTGCTCCAAACCCTGATACTAGTAATACAACCGCACCTTATGTTCCAACAGATTCATTCTTTACTATCAACTTAGAATGTGTTGGTGCTTTAAGATGCTTACCTGATACTTTTATCGCTTGTAGTTAATATGTATAAAAGATCGCTACAGGCGATCTTTTATTATGATATCATTAATGGATGCGATTGGAATCACTTCTCCATCTACAGTAACTATGCTATTTTTTACTTTTCCAGCAATCTGTGTATGATAAATCTTCTTATCTGTTTTAATTTCTACATTGATATTAAAAATATAGCGACTACTTTTTAGTAATTTCCTAATTTTTGCTTCTACCATCGTTAAAGTATCATCTATATTCATAGTATTGTTGCCATTAGTAACTTTCGTTTTACTCTTTTCATAGTCGGAAGCATAATAAATTTTTTTATTATTGCTGTGACTAGCATCTACATTTTTTTTAAAAATTTCCGGTAATTCTTTTTTCATAACACTTTCCTTTCATTCTATTGTATTCTAAATAAATATTTTTAAAACTTTTTTCCATACTAATAGTGAGGGATACTATGACACATTTGAAACAATTTCAATTTCATAAATCATTGATTGCTTGTATTATACTTTTTATGATCATCAGTACAATGACCATTTATAGTGCCATGACTTATTTACCAAGCGACTTAGGAAACTTAGCTTTAAAACAATTAGCATGGTATGGAATTGGATGGAGTGTTGTTATCATAATACTTTTTTTATCTAATCAAAAAATCTTCCAATATGTATGGTATATTTATATTACTAATATTATACTTTTATTACTATTATTAGTAATTGGGAAACCTATTAATGGTAGTAAATGTTGGTTTATCATTCCAGGAGTTGGTTCTATTCAACCTAGTGAATTTATGAAAATTGCGATGATATTAATGTCCAGCATCATTACAGGAAATTGGGTCAAATCATTAAAAAAACAACCAACCCTAAAGCAAGAACTTTTCTTTTTAGGAAAAATATTAGGAATTTGGCTAATTCCCTCTATTCTCACTTTCTTAGAACCGGATACGGGGGCTGTTTTTATTTATACCATTATCTTAATTTCTATTTTATGGACCTCCCCTTTAAGAAAGCGTTGGTTTTTAATCGGTGGAATTCTAATTATGATTCTATTAGGAATGTTTCTGGGGATTTATTTTTTAAAGCAAGAATTATTTGTAGAAATATTTGGAACTGATTTGTTCTATCGAATCGATAGATTATTAGATTGGAAAAATGGAACAGGTATGCAACTTGAAAATTCTTTAACAGCAATTGGATCTAGCGGCATACTAGGGCATGGTTATAATCGCACACCTATTTATTTTCCAGAATCTGGAACTGATTTTATCTTTGCTGTTTATGCATCTAATTTTGGATTATTGGGTAGTTTACTTCTTCTTCTTTTGATTTTTTACTTTGACTTTCAAATTCTCCAAATGGCAAAGAACACCTCCAATATAACAGAAAAATTCGTAATAGCAGGTATTTTGGGGATGCTCGTTTATCAACAATTTCAAAATATTGGAATGACTCTAGGAATTCTTCCAATTACTGGAATTACCTTGCCCTTTATTAGCTATGGTGGTTCTTCCCTACTTTCCTATATGATTATAATAGGAATTTTACTCAATATTTATCACGAAAGTCATAAAACTATCAATTAAAAAAAGTACTATTTTTTTAGTACTTCTTGGTATACTTGTTTTAATTGCTTTGCAATATTCTTTTGGTCTCTTTCTTCAGCGATTGGATATGCGTTTTTAGCAACACTTTTTAATGTACCATTTAAAAAGTGTTTTATTTTGGTTTCAAATTCATCTACATCTTTGGCTTTATAAACATTTTTTCCATCTTCTAACCAGCCTTCGAAAATAGGAATATCACGAATGATAGCATCTGTACCGCAAGAAATGGCTTCGATAATTGGAATTCCTTCTGTTTCTTCAAAAGTTGGGAATAAATATAAATTGCATCCATTCAAGGCAGCACGAATCATATCTCTTTCCACATAGCCTGCAAATATCAGATTATCTAATTTTGTATTAACTGCTTTTCTAACAGGACTAGTTGCTGCCACAAGAGGACTATATCCAAACCAAATAAATTTGTATTCTGGCATTCTTTTAGCCAGCTCTACAAAATCCACAATTCCTTTTCGTTCAATATATAAACCAATTCCGACAATTACTTTATCATCTTTGGTATATCCATATTTTTTACGAAACTCTTCTCCGTATTTTTTATCTTTATGAAAGAAATCTAATTCCACTCCATTAGAAATAGCATAGATTTTTTTATTTTCTAACCCTTTATAACCCTCTAACAATTTTTTAGAATAAGGGGTTGGCGTAATGATTACATCCCCTAAAGAATAGCATTTAATTAACCACCATTTCACAAATTTAGAAGTTTGTTTGGCTAGGATAAAGCCATTTTTATAATCTTCCTCGGTAGAATGAGCATGGTATACAATTTTTTTTCCTTTTCGTTTGGCTTTTCTCGCCATTAAATAAGATTTTAAAAACCATGTATTAATGTGCAAAATATCATAATCATCTTTTGGATCTAAAGTATATTCTATATTCTCATCTTCTAATGCTTTCATTTGATGTCCTATCGCTTTTCCTAATCCACTTTTACCAATTGTTTTTAATCCTTCTGCATAAAGTAGTACTTTCATATATTACCTCTTTCTAAAATAAACTATTTTGTTTTGGCAAGATACGTTTCTATATAATTTTGAAGGTATTCTAATCCGCCATCTGGAAAGACATATGGTGAGGTTTCCAAATACCCATTATCACATAATTCATGAGGGACTATATTAGAAATTATAGTTAGACTTTCCCAAATAGCATCCGTTATTTGTTTTTGCTCTTTGGTAACTCTATTAGGAAGATAGAAGTTAGCATCAGTGGTAAATTCTTCTACGAAAGTTTCCCATGCATAATAAATCATAATACCTTCATTTACCAGTTGATTCCATAGTCTTACTTGTTCATTGGTATTTTCCACATCATAAGATTCTGTCATTCGAGCAAACTCAGGATAATTTTTCTGCATATTTTTTAAAATGATAAAATGATTACCAGGCTCAGCTAACTTTTGCCCTTTAAAAATAGTACCATCTGGCAATATTATTAAAAAAGTATAATCTTGTAAATCTATTATAGTATCCATATCATCATCTCTTAAATAAATTATAGCAATTAAAAAGAAAAAACTCAATATAATCCATGTATAAATATAGCTCTTCTAAATACAAAAAGAAGTTTATATGAAACTTCCCGTCTAAATATACCAATATAAATATTACTTTATCTATCCATAATTTTCTTTCTAATGTTTATTCGAAATTTGTAGATAGCATTATAAAGTCTTTTTCTTGATTACTAAATGTTCTTCTATATATTTCCTTAATAAAATTCCCCCATTTTTAAAGTCTTCTGGTTTTTTATAAATAGGATAAAAGTCATCCGCTTCTTCGTGGTAGGTTTCTAAGAAAACAGATTTTTTACTGTCGATTTCTGGCATATAGATTTCTAATATTTCTTTTTGCTTTTCAGAAATTTGTATAGGCAAGTAAAACTGAATACTAGAGATCGTTTCTGAAGATAGAATTTTATGATTTTCATATACAATTGTGGAATCCAACACAAGATTGCGTATAAACCAAAGTTGAGGGATGTTATCATCTCTATCAAAGATTAATCCAAAAGAATGTCTTTTTAAATAACTGTTTTGTTTAGAAAAATCCTGTAAATATTGATAATGAGAGGAATACTGATTGTTTCTAGCGATAGAAAAAATTTCTCCATCAGCAGTTATCACCGTATAAATAGTATCATCTAACATATACCTCACTCCATTTAGATATAGAAAAAACTGGAATTTTCCAGTATAAAATCAAAATATGGTGATCTGTACGGGATTCGGACCCGTGAATGCCACCTTGAGAGGGTGGTGTGTTAAGCCACTTCACCAACAGACCAAACAGAAATCTTTTATAAGACTTCTTTAGTTTAACATAATTCATATAAAAAAGGCAATATCATAAATTAATATTTTCTAGATTCATTCCATCTGTAAGGTTTCGTATGGAATTATTTTTTCATTTCGTTTAATCTATTTCGAACTAAAAGCGTTAATTCCATTGGTGCTTTAATTTTATTCAAAACCAAAAGTGCATCTTGTAATTTTGTTTTTAAAGGATTCTTCTCTACTTCTTGTGCTATATCTTGATAAGGAAAACTAGTAAGTGGATATTGTTGGATAAAGTCATGTATATAATTTTCAATGTCTTTTAAAACATATACTTTAAGATCATATTCATCCATCTCATAAATACCATAATAGCCACTTACTAATAGTCTAAATTCTTCTTCTAAAGTCATATTATAAAACTTCCTTAATCGATTGTAATCAATTCGTACTCACGATTTCCTAATCCCAAATCATAAGCAGCTTCTACCGTGTGAATTCCATGTCTAGAATTCATTCTTTCTATCAAGGCTTTCTTTCCTTCGTCTTCAGAGTTTATTACGGCATCATAACAAGCTTGGTCAATCGCAACTGGATCTAGAGAAGCGAAAATACCAATGTCAGCCATTTCAGGTGCATGTGGATTAGAATCACAATCACAGTCAACAGATAAGTTATTAGCTACATTAATATAAGCAAAATTTTCTTTTCCTTTATAATTCAATACTCCTTTGCAAGCATCTGCCATGCTTTCTAAAAAATCATCTTGTTTCGGTAGATTATCCCAGGTTTCTTTTTGATCTAATGATTTCCCTGCCGAATGAATATTTAATTTTCCTTTGGTAGAAGCAATTCCGATAGCCATATTTTTTAATGCCCCTCCAAAGCCACCCATCGCATGTCCTTTAAAATGAGATAACATTAAAATGGAATCATAGTTTTTAAAATGCTCTCCTACGATATCTTTATCTAAGTGATATCCTCCTTGAATAGGGATTTCAAACTCCTGAAATTCATCCATAATATCACATGGAGCGATGGCTTTAAATCCATGATCTTCGATTGCCTTCCAGTGATCTTTTGGATCTTGTCTTTTTCCCCCATAAGCAGTACAGCATTCAATAATTGTACCATTTAAATATGTCACTAAATCCTTAATTAAGTTAGGATTTAGGAAATGGTGACCACCAGGTTCTCCTGTTGATATTTTAACACCAATTTTACCTTTCAATTCTACATCTAATGCTTGATAAATCTTAATTAAATTCTCAGGTGTGATTGTTTTTATAAAATATACTTTTGATTTTTCCATATTATCCCTCCATTATTATTTTACCATAGTTTGAAAAATTTAAAAAAGAAAGTAATGACTTTCTTTTAATTGCATTCGGTACAAATATTACTTCCAGTATCTGCTATCATAGTTTCTAACTTTTCTTTTAAATCTTTTACTTCTGCTTCGCTCCAATATTCATCTGGATTAGAAAAGCCTTTGGTATCCCAGGAAGTTTCATCATCAAAGCCTACAATTTCGCCTTTTTTTACAGCGATTACACTAGGTACATAAATTCTTTTATTTCCTTCCTCATCGTTTTGTAAATAATCTTCTAGAATAGATACAATTTTCAAATATTTTTCTGTATTATTATTTCGATCTTCGCGAATATTGTAATAATATATTTTCTCAAGTCCCATTTCCTTGGCCACTTCATTTAGATATTTTACATATCTTTGACACCATTGACATTCAGGAAATCCTAAATAAACAATACCAGTTCCTTTTTCTAAAATATTGATAATTTCATCTATGCTGCGAAATACATAAACATTGTCTTGATCTAACTCCGTATACTCTTGACTAAATTTTTCTCCATCTGTTATTTCATTATGCTCTTCTTTTTTATTAATCATAAATACTATTCCAACAACAATTAAAATAATAATTAAAATAGAAATGATTAATACGATTATATTGTTTTTTTTCATTTTTTACCTCCAATATCATCCTAACATTTTTTCTAGCAAAAGAAAATCAATGAAATGTTGTTTTGACTAAACTTTCCGTTTAGTTTGCTTTTACGCAGCTACTTTCTAATTCAATTGGAATATTATAAGTGACTGTTTCTTCTTGTTTATTCATTGCATTAATTTTTAAATACAGTTGGTTACATACTGGTACTTCACAAGAACAAGAGTAATTATCCACATTTAACTCAATATTTTCTAATAATTCGGATAAAGTAAAAGTTTGGTTTTCATCCTTACTATTTGGAGAATTGCAGGTCGAAATTCTTTTTTCTATATTCCCATTGACCTCATATAAGACACATTCTACATTTAAATATTCTTTTTCTTCTTCGTTTTCAGCATAATCTACTTTTGAGATATAAATCGATTTTTTATTGTTATTATAGGCAATAATTCCTTTGATTCGAAACAAATCGTTATCAGAAGCTAATTTCGAAACTTGAAAATCACCATTCGAAGATGAGGTTATAAAAATCATAATCATCATAGCCAATAATATTATCATGACAATGATCAAAAGAAGGAATCCGATTTTTTTATTTTTTTCTTTTTTATAATTCTGTTTTTCTTTAATACTTCCTGTTAGTATTTCCGAAATATCTACTTTAAATATTTCACTTAGTTTTTGCAGCATTTCAATATCTGGTATGCCTCTACCATTTTCCCACTTAGAAATTGCTTGACTAGTTACTGATAATTTATCTGCTAATTCTTTTTGAGTTAAATGATTTCTATTTCTTAATTCATATATTAGATTCCCTATCTTTTTAGAATCCATCTTACCACCACCAAGAATTACTATATTTTTATTTTCTTTTTTTCTAATTGTTCATTGGTTTCATTTCTTAAAACAGCATATAAAATAGATGCTAGCGGAAGCCCAATAATCATTCCTGTAATTCCTAACAGACTACCTCCTAAAATAACAGCCATTAATGTCCACATAGAAGCAAGTCCTACTGATTTTCCTACGACTTTTGGATAAATAAAATTATTTTCAATTTGTTGAATAATTTGGAATACAATAATAAATAAAATTGCTTGTAGTGGATTGGTAACAGCAATTAAAAGTGCTCCAATCATCATTGCGATCATAGCTCCAAACATTGGAATTAAAGCTGTCATAGTTGTTAATACAGAAATAATTACTGCATAAGGGAAACGAAGCACAGTTAGGCAAACAAAGAAAATCATTCCTAGAATTACTGCCTCTACACATTGTCCAGAAATAAATTTTGAAAAGGTTTTGTTTGCTAAATTAGCAAGTTCCATTATTTTGGTTACAGATTCTTTTTTCATATAAGCATACATCAATTTTTTGATACCGCGCTCCAAGTATTCCTTTTGACTTAACATATAAACTGCAAATACAATTGCTGTAAATATTGTAAAAACACTAGTAACCAAACTAGTAATAAAATTGAGAGAACCATTAATTACATAATTTAACACCGTTACCATAATATTATTCACACTAGTAGTATCTTTAAAGACTTCTTCTATCTGATTTTGTATTTCAGGATAACTATCTACTAAATCTAGTACCCAAGCTTGTATATCACTGATAAAATCAGGGATATTTTTAATCAACAATTGAATATTTTCTATCAATTCTGGTATCAATAAAAAACAAATCAATAAAATAATTCCCACAAAAATAACTAGTGATAGCGTAATAGAAATCGTTCTAATAGGAATTTTTGTTTTTTTATTATTTTGCTTCTTCCTTAAAAAATTCTCTATTTTGGTCATCGGAATATTTAGTATAAATGCAATGATAGCTCCTAAAATAAACGGAAATAAAAGATGCAAAGCATGAGAAAAAAAAGCTAAAATATCCGATAAATTAGTAAGAGCCCAAAAAAGACCAATCCCAAAAGTAATTAATATCATTAATTTTTTCATATTTCTTTTACTTAAATCCATATCTATTCACCTTTCTTTATAAAAATATTATATAATGTTTCTTCCTCTTTTAAAAGAAAAAAGAATCGAAACTACTCTTTTATACTTACATAAAAGATTCAAATCTCTTTTCGATTCGTTCTTTTCCTAATAATCTTAAAATTTCATAAAGATCTGGTGTCATTGAGCTGGTAGTTGCTGCAACACGAATCACTGTAGATACATCCGCAACACTTCCTTTATAAGCGTCTGGATTTAGTTTATATTCCTTCATATCTCCACAGTATCCTAATTCGTTAGACAACTCCTTTATTTTATTGAACCAAACTTCTTTATCATCGTTTTCATTAAAATATTTCGTAATATAAGTATTTAAAATTTCTTTGATATCTTCGCGATTATGAATTTTTCCAAAATCATAATCTAAATCCCCATTAAAATATTCATCATACATATACCAAATATGTTTTTTGATAGAAGAAAAAGATTCAAAGTCTTTTCTTGGCTTTTTCTGCTCCCTTTCAATATTTAACACAGAAATAGAAAAATCTTTATATTTTTCTAAAATAGAAGCAAACTCTTGATCAAACTCTTTTGCCCAAACTAAGGCTTTTTCATATAGTTCATTTGCTTTTAGTCTACTAATATAGCTTCTAGAAATATTCTTTAATTTTTCTAAGTCAAATAAAGAACCACTTACGCTCATTTTTTTAAAATCAAATTTAAAGTCATCAATGCCTAGAGTTGGATTTTGATCCCACCAACCTTCAAAATTAGAATTGGCAATCGTCATTAAATAAAGTTTAACAGCTTCTACAGGGATACCTTGCTCATGATAAAAACTAACAGCAGCCTCAGGATCCTTTCTTTTAGAAAGTTTGCGTTTGGTTCCATCTTCATCTATTTTCATTACAACTCCAAGATGAGCATATTTAGGGGCTTTAAATCCTAATACTTGAAATAACTGTAAATGCACAGGAGTAGATGAAATCCACTCTTCTCCTCTTAGAATATGAGTTGTTCTCATTAAGTGATCATCAATTACATGGGCGAAATGATAAAGAGGTAGTCCATCACTCTTAATCAGAACAATATCCATATCATTTTCAGGAAATTCAATTTTCCCACGAACTAAATCATTTAAAACAATCTTTTTATTAAAATCACCAGGTGATTTTAATCTTAAAATATATGGTTCCCCTTTTTTTATTTTCTCTATTCTTTCCTCATTGGTTAAGAAGCGGCATTTGGCATAACTACCATAAATTCCAATTCGTTCTTTATTTAGTTCTTGCATTTTACGTGTTTCATCAATTTCTTCCTGAGAACAAAAGCATGGGTAAGCAAGACCCTGTTCTACAAGATATTTAGCATATGTGTGATAAATTTCTTTTCTTTCACTCTGAATATAAGGACCATAAGCACCTATTTGTTCTGTTTCTGATACTACTCCTTCATCAATATCTATTTCAAAGTTTTTTAAATCATCAATAATACCCTGAACGCCATTTTCCACTGTACGCTTACCATCTGTATCTTCTATTCGTAAATAAAATACTCCTTCTGTTTCTTTAGGAACCTTACTGGCAATAAAAGCAGCAAGTAGGCTACCCATATGAACAAATCCAGTTGGACTTGGAGCAAAGCGTGATACAACTGCTCCTTCTTTCAAATTTCTTTCTGGATATAAGTTTTCATAATATTCAGTATCATGTTTGACATCCGGAAACATTAACTCAGCTAATTCTTTATCTGTCATCGTTCACACATCCTTTTTTTCTTATTTTATAATATTTCTATTAATAACACAATCCTTTTCAAAAAATAAAATCCTTGAAAACAAGGATTTATTGCATATTGGCTGCCCCAGTTAGATTCGAACTAACGCAATAATAGATTCAGAGTCTACCGCCTTACCGCTTGGCTATGGGGCAATTTACAATATTGATAATAGCATAAACTTAAAATTTTTTCAATTATTTTAGAAAGAAAAAAGACAAAATTCATTGTCTTAATTTTCCTATTTTTCTCGTATTAATTTTAATAAATGATTGTATACTCTCTCACAATTCTTTTTATCTATATATTTAAATGTTTTTTCGATATTTTTGATATAATCATTTTCTAACTTAAATCCGTTATCAAAATAATCTAAAATACCTTTTTTTACATCTAAGTGTTTCGTAACAACTCTACCGAACCCATCTTTATCATAAGAAAAGTATCCTGGTTTATAATGCTTTTTGAAATACTCTTCTTGATCAAATTGATAAAATATAATTGGCTTTTTTAGATAAGCAACATCAAACATAATGCTCGAATAATCTGTAATCATAAGTGATAATTTACTAAATATTTCACTATATATTATATCATCTGCATCTTTTATTTGAACTACATCGTTAGAAAAACTAATAAAATAATTATGATAATTTTTAAATCCTGGATGAAGCAAAAACAATATTTTATAACCCGCTTTCCTACATTTATCCAAAATATCTTCATCTGATAAAATTTTCGTCCATTTAATAAAATATTCTGATTTATCGAAATTTTTAATCGGATCATGAAACCCATCTTTGTTAATGGGTCCAGATAAGAAAGTTCTCCAAGTAGGGGCAATTAGTATCATCTTATCTGATTTATCTACCAGTTTATCAAATCGAGGTAATCCAGTAGTAATCACATGACTATTAGCATACATGTACTTTGAACTTAATATTTCCATTCTTTCTTTTTCTGTACTAGTTACAAATATATCAATACCAGATTTTGGACGATTTAAAGGTTTATGAACATTATTAATAATTACTCCATGTTGCAAAAACAAAAATTTATATTCTAATATATCTCTATTTAGTTTAGTTTCCAACTCATTAAAAGGGTTATAAAAATTAGCATGAGAAGATATAATCGCTTTACTATTTAAGAATAACTTTTTATGATTCTCACTACCAATATCTACAACATTTCCAATTTTCTCTAGCTTTTTATAATCTGGAGAGTTTTTTGAAATTGCAAAATAAGTTTTCTTAGCCATCTTTTTATGAAACTTATTAATATATTCAAATAAAGCTTGTCCATTATCATTGGCTACCATTGGTCTATCATTAATGATAATATATTTTTTCTTCTTTTTATTATATTCACGACAGCAATTAATATCGGGGTATTTTTCTTTGATATAATTGTTTTTTTGAATATTATAAAAAAATTCTGATAATCTTTTTTTGTTTATAACTTTTAAACTGTAGTTGTCAACTTCTAATATTTTATGGCTACTAAATAAACAAAATGGCTCGTCTTCTTCAATATAACTATTATAAATACTAAATTTATCGACAATAGAAAATTCCATTTTGATATCCATTCCTGCTATTTTGATATATGGTTTATATGTGGTATTTTTTATTGGTAATTCGCATTCAATTTTACAAGCTTTATTAAATATAAGGCCAAGTGTTTTGTTTAAATAATATTCATTATCTGTTTCACTGATTTTGATATCATAAGTTTTTAATTCAGAGTCTTTAAAACGAAACAAAATGTTTTTATTATTAGGAATGATATCATTATATACTCCTTCCACTTTAATTTTATGATCATCAAAATTTAGTTTAGATAATATCAAAGGAAATTGAGATATGATACCAACTTTTACGGAATTTACATAAAGTCTGTTATCGATGATTTTATATTCAATATGATTGGGATCCCAATCATATTTTAAAGTTAGCAAAGCAACTTTAAATAAATGGTTAGAAGAATAATATTTTCTAATTGTTTCTTCATCAATATCATTCAATATCTTTTTACATAAAGTGTGCGATTCATTTAATTTTTCTGGAGTGGCTTTATTCAGTGCTTGATTTCGTTTTATAATTTCTCCTATCATAATATACTGTAAAAAGCTTGGCATTTTCATTTTTTTCTTTTTTAATATTGCAGTGAATTTTTCATATAGAAATGCCATAGTATCAATAAAATTATTAATATCACATCTATTTAGTCCTGTTAAAGAATTGTTTGTTGGTCTAATTCTATAATTATATATAGCTTCATCCGAGGAGATTACTCCAAACACACTATTTTCTAAATAAATTTGGCAATTTAAGTACAAATCTTCTGCTACTACGATACTAGTATCATATCTTAAATGTTCAAACAAGTTAACTCTATAAAATGTAGCTGCTGATGATAAAATATAGTTTTGTGGACTTTCTTCCAAGTCGACAATTACTGTTTCTTTTTCAAATTTTTTATATCTTGGATGAATACCTGTTTTATGATCAAAATATTGTACTACTAAACCAACCAAATTGATTTCGGAATTATTCAAAAAAAATTCATTTACTTTTTCTAGTGCTAGTTCACTTATCGTATCATCAGGATCTAAAAAATTAACATATTTTCCTTTTACATAGTTCAATCCATAATTTCTGGCAGATGACAAACCACCATTTTCTTTTTCATGATATTCAATATTAGGATATAAACTAACATATTTTAAGCAAATGTCTTTACTATGATCTGTGGAACCATCGTTAACCAATATTAACTGAACTTTTTCAAAAGGAAAACTCTGTTTTATAACTGATTCGATTGCTTCTTCTATATAGTCTTCTACATTATAGATAGACATTATAATCGAAAACACATATTCTTGCATAAAATCACTCCCCCAAAAATTATTAGTTACACGATTTTATTTTTCGGATGATCAATATACTAGACTCATCTAATAAAAATCAATTTAAAATTTTTTCTATATATTCTTTTATCTCAGATTCTTCGGCATGATTGAAAAAGAAATCTTTAAAATTTGGGCGATTGATTGCCTCTTTTAAGAAATCTTGATCTATTTCTTTTAGAATCGTTAACATATCTTTATGAGTAATTTGTTTGATATCATCTAAAATTTTTTTATTTCTCTGTTCAGCTTCTCTTCTTTCTACTGGATAACCTCCACCAAAAGGAGTAGCAAACAGTTTTTCAAAAATATAAGTTAATGTCACTTCACTACCCCAACCAAATCCTTTGGCAAAAGGTATGCTAATCGCATTCCCTGCATTTATCTGGCTAAATAAGTAAGCATCTGTAGGATCGGCAATTAAACCACATTCTACATTTGGAAAACTATTTAATGCAAGCATTGCTCCTTCTCCGGTTCCACAACCAGTCACTACAAAATCAATTGCTTTTGTATTTAGTAATATTGCGGCTAACAGTCCATTCTGTACATAGGTTAGATTAGAATCTTCAGCGCTAGTCATTCCTAAATTATAAAGTTCATAGCCCTTCTGATCACAAACTGATTTTAATGCATTATAAATGATTTCATTCTTACCTGCTTGACTATTTTCATTAATCAAAGCCACTTTCATATTATCTCCTCCATGACTAGTCTATCATAAACTTTATTTTAATGTAAAACTATTATTAATAATGGGAATGCTATATAAAAATAATACATCTAGATTTGGACTACTTAAATCAACCTCTTCTATACTTGAGAGAAGTTCACTACTTATATATCTTAAATCAATTAATGTAATTTTAGAATAATTGGAAATCAACAGTGGAGCGATACTACTTCCAAATGAATCACGAAATAATACTAATTCTTTTCCATTGGTTTGATTTTCATTTTCAATTATTAATAAGGGCTTGGCTCCTCCTAAATAAATATCATAAGAATCTATATTCGTCAAATCTTTTTCTTCGTATACCTTTCTATATTCTTGTTTTTCATAATCAAAAACATTCGCATTCTTGATATCATCATTCATTACATAAGTTAATTGATCTGGTGGTAAGTTATTCGCTATTCTTCCATATAAGGCTCCATAAAACTTGGAATAGTACTGTTTTTCATTCGGTATTTCTGTTTTTCTTAAATTCATAGCTTCTTCTATTTTCGCTACTGTACTAGCTAGACATTCTTGTTTCCAATGAATATCTGTTTTATAGTAAGAATCCAAATTTAAGGTATCCATCAAATTAATATACTCCATATTAGTTAATTCTTGATTTAATAGTAATTGCATTTTCTCATAATCTAATTTTGGAATTGTATCATCTAAAAAATAATTTTTATCCGGAATGATACCATAATAAACATGGTCTGTTTTTAGATACTGATTTTGAACCTTATTTAGTAAATCGGTAAAATGAGCAATTGATTTTTCATTAATTGACTGATCTAATTGATAAATTGCTCCTTCATGTACAAAAACACCATCTTCATCTTTTTTTTGGAATAGATGATTAGAAACTACTCCTTTTAGCTTTCTAAACCAATCTCTAGCTGGAAATTGTTCTACTAAATAGTGATTCAAGTCTTCAAAAAAATCACCATTCATTATCGTTTCTATTTGAATCTTAGGAAAACTAGCTAATTTTCTTCGTTCTGCAACAGAAACGCTTTTATCAGGAAGAACAGTTCCTAAAAACATAATACCAAATATCACTATCAGAAATAAAATACTTAAAACTTTATTTTTCATAGTTCCTCCTTTAAAAACGAAAATATAAGAATGGATTAAATGACTCATCTACGATATAGGCTGTTACAATAATGAATAATCCAATATAAAAAACTGGTTCCATTATAGATAGCACCTTTGCAGAAAAATTACCAAGCGACATCTTTTTCTTTACTATTTTTAACCATGGAATAGAAGCTATAATAGAAATGATTATAACTCCAGCATAGTTTTTAAGAAAGTAAATGGTTTCAATATTAGCAAAATGTAAATGATTGAATCCAAACATATTTTTTAGAAATAAAATAATGTTAGATATACTAGTTTCATTAAAAATAATAAAACTAATTAATACTAAAAAAAGCGTATAAATATGACCTAGTACTTTATGCTTATCTAATATGGTCAATAGAAAAGCTTTCTCTATCATTAAAAAGATTGCGAAATAGATTCCCCATAAGATAAAATTCCAACTAGCTCCATGCCATAATCCTGTAATCATCCATACTATAAAAATGTTACGATATTTTTTATAATTTGATACTCTACTTCCTCCTAAGGGGATATAAATATAATCTCGAAACCAACTTGATAGTGAAATATGCCATCTTCTCCAAAAGTCAGTAATACTTCTAGCAATCAATGGGTAGTTAAAATTTTCTAAAAAGTGGAATCCAAACATAAGACCCAAACCTATTGCCATGTCACTATAACCAGAGAAATCAAAATAGATTTGTAGGGTATTTGCCACTGCTTGTAACCAGTAAGAAAGAACGGATTGAGTGGTAAGATTTACTAAATTCTTGGTTAACTCTCCTAATACATTGGCTAGTAATACCTTTTTCGCTAAACCAATAATCAACCTTTTGATACCACTTGCAAATAAATCAAAATTTACTGTTCTGTTTTCTAACTCTTCACTTACTGTCTGATAACGAACAATAGGTCCTGCTATCAATTGAGGGAAAAGAGATAAATAAGTAGCAAAGGTAAAAACATTTTTGGCACTTTTGACATCTCCTTTATAGATATCTATTACATAACTAGTTGCTTGAAAGGTGAAAAAGCTAATTCCAATTGGCATAATAATACTAGTCCATGATAAATTAGTAGCAAATAGATAATTGATATTTTCCAAAAAAAAGTTAAAGTATTTGAAATAAAATAAAATTCCAAAGTTAATTACTAAATTAAGTACTAATAACTTTTTTTTGAAATTCGCAGGTGCTTTTTCTAAAGATTTGCCATAATAGTAATTAAAAACACACGAAAAAATAAGTACTAAAATATATCGTGGTTCTCCATAAAAGTAGAAAAATAAACTAGTAATTAACAGCACAAAATTTTTCGCTTTTTTGGGAACAATAACATATGAAAGCAATGTAATTGGTAAAAAATAATATAAAAATGAAACACTTGAAAACACCATAAAAGTCTCCTATGAAAAAAACTTTCAGTTAGAAAGTTTATTTAAGTTTTTCAAAATTGGTTTTTATTGTCTCTGCTTTGTCATCTGACATAATCAAAATAATTAAATCTCCCTTACTTTCTACAAAGACATTTTCAGCTTCTACACATATCCATTTTCTAGGATTTGCATTTTCTTTAATTTTAGTTTTAGCCTCTTCAATTTCCTTTTCTGTAGCATCTTCTGTCATACGAATTAAGACAACAGAATGAGCAATCGATCCAACACCAGACTCAGATGCAAGAGCTTCTTTCCACTTGATATCTTTAGTACCAATATAAGATTCTATGTTTTCTTCCGTTAATTCAATATTTTGTAACATCATTGGAAGTTGGTCTTCACTAATTCCTTCATAAACTTTTGTCATTAAATCCTCAAGTGTTCCTTCTACATGTACTATCTTTTGTCCACAACCTGTGATAAACAATAAGGCTATTGTGAACACACTTAAAATGCTTACTATTTTTTTCATAATTTTTTCCTTCCTTTTCTATATTTCTTTTTTTCTATGAAAGAAAACTCTATGCTTTATTTTCTCATTACTTCTAAAAAACTATTTTGTTGCTTTCTTTCATAAAGTGAGATATCTTGTCTCCATAGACGATCGACTTCTAATTCTTCTACGGATTCTATATCTCTATTCATCACACTTGGTTGAACATTATCATCGATGTTAGTAGATGAACTAGGTAAAATGGAAGAAATTATAACGATTGTTAATACTGAAATAGGAATTAAATAACGCTTTAACCGAACCATACTAGAATATTTTGGTGATTCTATTCGATTTAGAATCTGTTGATAATTATCTTGCTCACTAAATTTTTGATTGAATAATTCTTTTAAATTCAATTTTATCAACTCCACTTTTTTACATTTTCTTTTAGTTCTTTCAGAGTTCTATACAATATATTTTTTACCTTAGATTCACTTAAGTTTAATTCTTCAGCAATTTCTTTTATAGTGATATCTAACTGATAATATAAAGAAAATACTTTCATTGTAGTAGATCCTTTGCTTTTTAAGAATTCCCAAACTTTTTCTGCCATTAACTTTGAAAAAACAACATCTTCAATTATTTCTTCTGAACAAATATTATCTAGTAATATAGTATCATGTGTTGTTTTTGCAAAAAGAGAAATAATTGGAATTCTTTTTAAAACCGTATAGTACTTTTTTACTTTATGATTAGCAATTCCTATTAAGTAGGCTTCATTATTTTCAATCACTCTCATACTAACTAGATGTTTATAAAATTCTGTATATACTTCTTGAATGATATCATTTACATCTTCTGTATTCGAACATTTACAAATAATATATTTCAATACTTTTGGATAAGTATCTTTATAGATTTGCTCAAACTGTTCTAATACAAGTTTTTCCTCCATTTGATTCACCTACATTCTTATAGTGTCATTATTGTTATAAAAAGTTTCAAAAAATTTAAAAAATCTGAACCATAGTAGTCCAGATTTTATATTCCATATGGTGGAGCATAACGGGATCGAACCGTTGACCTCCACGGTGCAAACGTGGCGCTCTCCCAGCTGAGCTAATGCCCCATATCATTACTTAATACAGTTCGATAGGCTTATAAACTGCATCAGTAAGTTAATCATATCATTAGTGGACTTTAAAAGTCAATATCTAAATGTTATGATTATAATTTTATTATAAAACTCTTATGGTAATAAGAGTTTATAAACTAAATGGTCGGGAAGACAGGATTTGAACCTGCAACCCCTTGGTCCCAAACCAAGTGCTCTACCAAGTTGAGCCACTTCCCGAATGGTGCGCTCGAAGGGATTCGAACCCCTGACCTTTTGGTTCGTAGCCAAACACTCTATCCAGCTGAGCTACGAGCGCATGACCAGTTACCGGTCAGTTCTAAAAATAAATATGGTGGCTCCAGCGGGAATCGAACCAGCGACACGAGGATTTTCAGTCCTCTGCTCTACCGACTGAGCTATGAAGCCATATGGCGGTCTCAACGGGACTCGAACCCGCGATCTTCTGCGTGACAGGCAGACGTGTTAACCAGCTGCACCATGAGACCAATTATGGTTGCGGGAACAGGATTTGAACCTGTGACCTCTGGGTTATGAGCCCAACGAGCTACCAGACTGCTCTATCCCGCGATATTGTGGCGGAGGAAAAGGGATTCGAACCCCTGCGCCGCTTGCACGACCTCCCGGTTTTCAAGACCGGTCCCTTCAACCAGACTTGGGTATTCCTCCGTTGGTGCCTAAGGTCGGACTTGAACCGACACGAGTGTTGAAGCTCGCAGGATTTTAAGTCCTGTGCGTCTACCTATTCCGCCACTCAGGCACAAATTATGGTGTCCCGTTGGAGATTCGAACTCCAGACCCTCTGATTAAAAGTCAGATGCTCTACCGACTGAGCTAACGGAACAAATCATAAATGGCTGCCTCGGCTAGATTCGAACTAGCGCATGTCAGAGTCAAAGTCTGATGCCTTACCACTTGGCTACGAGGCAATCTAGTGGTGGAGAGAGATGGATTCGAACCATCGAACCGTTAGGAACAGATTTACAGTCTGCCGCGTTTAGCCACTTCGCTACCTCTCAAAAAAACAAATGGTGCCGAAAACAGGAATCGAACCCGTAACCTATTGATTACAAATCAATTGCTCTACCAATTGAGCTATTTCGGCACATAAATGGTGGGCGATATAGGACTCGAACCTATGACCCCCTGCTTGTAAGGCAGGTGCTCTAACCAACTGAGCTAATCGCCCAAATATAAATTGCTATGAACTAACGACTTGACAGTATCAAATATATCATTTCGAAATATATTTGTCAATATAATTAGATATTTTTTTTCAAGTTTTCGAAAAATTTATATATAATCTATTCAAAATGTCCATTTATTTCTTCTAATTTTTTAGAAATCCATTTATCTAAATTTTCTTCTAATGGGCTAAAACCTCTAGAAACTTCTTTTAATTTAAAATCGGTTTTAGTAGGTAATCTATAATTCATATTCTTGATACTTAATTTTACATGGTATACTGCTTCATCTACTTCTATAATCTTTGCTTGGATAGTTTCGCCAATATTAACATAGTCATTGATATCTTTTACAAAACTATCAGAAATTTCAGAAATATGAATCAAGCCACTATAAAACTCATCTAAACTAACAAATATTCCATATTTTTCTATTCCTGTAACTTGCCCGGTTACAATCCTACCCTTTTCATATTTTAACATAATAACACCTCATCACTAACTTTGATTATTATAACAAAAGATGAGAACTTATTCAACTTCTGTTGCAATAAAATCCAATCCATCATATAATAATGCTGGTGATATTATGAAAGAAACAGAGCAAAAAATTATCGATGTTATAGAAAAGATTAGGCCATTTTTAATTAGTGATGGCGGAGATATTGAATATGTTAAATTTGAAAACGGCATTGTATATGTAAAGATGATGGGTCACTGTAGCCATTGCCCTATGTTAGATGTCACTTTAAAAGAAAGTATTGAAATGGCAATCACTAGCGAAATACCAGAGGTAATTGAAGTACAAAATATTGCAGATGATGAATCTATCTAATAAAAATATAGTATAAGGCGTATTATGATACGCTTTTTCTTTTTATGTTATGCTTTTTTTATAATCCAAGGAATCATTGGAATATGATAATTTTCTTGAAAAAATAATCCAATATCCTTTATAAATGTTTGAAATTCATCCGCTCTACTTTCTAAATATAAAAGATCGATATCTCTATTGCTGGTAATCATTTCTTCTAAATAGTCAAAAAAGAAACTGGGAAATAAAATTCTAGCAAAAATCATTCTAATTCCATATCTAGAAAAATAATGATTTTCTAAATATTGTTTCACAAGATCTAGATCCCAAACTCTATGAAGAAACATTGATTTAATATACTCACTAATATCTCTACTAGCATGATCAATAATAATATTAGCAGGATCATAATAATCATACAATTCATAGTTAATTGTTACTCTATCATGTGAAATTACTAATTGATCACTGGGCTCCTTTTGCTCTTCTCTTTCACTTTCTTTTAGATATAATAGCGCATTTTCAGCAATACCAATAAAATAATGAAATAATGGGTATATTTTTTTATAACCATCTTGTTTGATAAATAACCACTCTTCAAAATAATCAATTTTATTTTCCCACAATCTTGTCCATGGAAATCTATTCAAAGTGGAAATTTTATTTCCGATGTCTAAAAACATATCATTTTTAATATCGAAAATACTAATTTTTTCATTTTCAATATTACTTAATTTCAAAAGGATATATGGTTTATTTTCAATCCAAGTTATATAATTGTTTTCACGATTTAAAATAATAGAAAAAAAATAACGATATTTCTCTAATTGATAACTTAACTCTTGATAATAAATGGATATGCTAGAATTATAACAGGGTTTTAATACATATTTTGTTTGATCATTATAAAAAAAATACTTTTCATTACTAAAGTATATATTATGAATATTAAAACCATAATAGTAATTAATAAAGTTTTTCATATTATCTACCTATAATAGGATATGAAAAAAACACTAAAAATATTAGTGTTTTGTTTCTTCTAATTATGCAATTCTTTTTATTTTTTCTTCTTCTATATCGTTGGTAAATGAAGTCATATTTTTATCTGTAAATCCTGTTTGTTGTAGTGCTGCAAGGATTTCCTGCTTTCTTGCAATGCTTTCATTCACATCTGTAAGATTTTCTCTAATATCATGAATTCTAGACTGAAATTGTAAGATTTTATTTTCATTTTCTTGTCTTCTAGTATCTGCTTCTTTAATTACGCCCTCATATTCTTGTCTAGCAAGCGCTAATGTTCTGGTTTGACTTTCGTATGCTGCCATCAACTGTTGATCAAGCTCACTATTTTTTCTTTTTGCTTCTTCTTCTTGCTTTTCTAACTCACTTACTTCGACACTAATTTTATTTAAATTTTCATCGGAAGCCATAGCTTTTTCTTGTGCTAAAGTTGCTTGTTTTTTGACATCTTTTACTAACTGTGTTTCTTCATCAATTTTAGCAATATAGGCATTCATTGTTGTTACATTGCTTTCATTAAGATTCACTTGCTCATTAGTACTGATGAGATTATCTTCAGAAACTTGAGGTGCAGACATCATTTCGTTTTCCATAGTTGGGGCTTGGGTAGAAGTAGCTAATTCCTGCTCTATTTTTTCAGCATCTATTCCGTGATGAATATCATAAGAATCATTTGAGGTAGTTTCTGTCTGTACTGAATTCATTTCTTTCTCTACTTGCGATTGAACAGAAACATCTGATTTTGGTTTTAGATCTTTTTCTGGCTGAACTGTTTCTGAACTCAACATATCTGTATGTTTCCTCATATTTTTAATTCTATCTTCTTTAACATTAACAGCTCTTCCTGTTCCATTGGCTAACTCTATATATTTCTTAGGAAAAATATGTAGATTTTTTTGCTTTTCTGGCAAGTCAAAGTCAGCAGACTTTGTTTCTGAAGCCGCTACTACTTTATATGGAATGTTTTTGACATGTTCTAATAAATTGGTATGGCTCAATTTTCTCAATTTGATCTTTGATTCAATTTCTGGATTGGCTAAAATTTGATCTATTTTATATTGTGTAATTTCCATTTATAAATTACCACCTTTCTAGTCGTTTTTGGAAAGCTCTCTTAATACATCTTTAATTCTAGACCACTCTTCATCACTTTCAATCGCACCCATTTTTGGCATTTCTCCACTACGGTCTACACTTGATACATAAATAGTAATGTTTCCATTTTCATCTTTTTCATTACGAGTATATACAACATATTCTTTTTTGGTATCATTAAATTCAAAACAAATTAATAATTCAACTTCTTCTGTCGTTCCATCTTCCTTCATGATAGAAAGTACTTTTTTATCCATTTCTTTGTTATCCATATTTTACATATCCTCCCTTTATTATCTATTGTATATTGTAGCATATTTCTATGAATCAGTTCAAGTCTTTTAACTTTTTTTCTCTTTTTTTTCTAATATATAATATCGACATTCGTAACTACAAAATTCTTTTAAATAAACTTCTATTTTTTCATAGTCATTGTATTCTCTATAATTTTTATTCTTTTTCTTACAAAATCCTTTTAATCGCAGTTTATCATAGGAATAATCTCCTAAAATATAGTCATAGGCATCAAAATAATCCGTAAACTTTTCTATTAACTCATTTTCTTCAAAAGCATTTTTATAATTTTTAATTAATTCATACTCTCTATCATTTAACACTATTTTTTTCATTATATCCTCTTCTTCTATTCTTTATTCATAGGTTGTTTAGTCTAACGAGATTATAGCAAAAAATATAGAAACTTGCAAACTACTAATTTTCTAAAGGGATGGAATATAAAGAAGAATTTCTTACTAACCCACTTCCATAATAGTTAGGTACACTTCCTTGGATCATCTTAATAGCTAAGGGAATATCACATTCTAAGATCATTTTATCTGTTAAAAAAGGTAAAATAATTTGAGCAGTCATTTTTAATTTTACACCTATCTTTACCAAGGCATTATTGATTCCGTAGGGAGTAATTTCAGTAGTAATATTACTGGTTACATCACCCACATAGTGCATTCTTATTGGAATAGAAGGACCAATATTAGATAAAATAGAGTTTCCAGTCACTACACCAATGGGAATTTTAGCAATGATCCCTTTCTTCAAATCTTCTATCTTCTCTTCTGATAAATCCATATCATATATCCCTGTCGTATCTAGATTTCCTTCTTCTAATGATTTTAAATTATTTTGAACAGCACTAGTAGCAATATTTAAAATTTGATTTACAATCACGGGATTAAAGTCGATCGTTTGAATCTCTCCATTATCGTTTATAATGGTATCAAAAAGATCTTCTACATTAATTTCATTCTCTAGTACCTGAGAAATAGCTTTATTGATTACAGTAGTAGAAATTTTATTAATTTCTAACTCTGCATTTTCTAATAAGATAGGTGTAAATCGACTATTCATGAAATTCAAAAAGAATCCTACTACAACCAAACACAATAGGAAAGTTATCATTAAAATATTAATTTTTTTAAATTTCTTGCGCCTTTTTAAATGGATTCTTCGTTTCATTTTTTATCCTTCTTTTCTACTTCATTATATGTAAAAGAAAAAAAAGTAGAAAAACTCTACTTAAAATAAACGATTTATTTCCTTTTATCTGTTTTAAGATTTTATATTTGATTTTTATATAAAACGATAGATGATGTATCCAATTACTCCAACTACAACTAATACAAAGAAGATAATGGCAAGCTTTTTGAATAAACTCATTTTGGTGTCTTCTAAAAAGGATTCATCTTCCTCATCGAACTCAAAATCTTTCCTTGATAATTCCATGGACTTTGTATAGAAAGATTGATCTATTTTCTGTTCACTCGTCTGGTCATCTTCTTCTTGGATAGTTGATTGTTTTTCAGTCTCTATATCTTCCAACATTTGCTTAGAAATCACTGTTTCAGATTCTTCAGAAGGAAGCAAATCACTTAACAATTCATCATCAATCTTTTTTCTTAAACTATTAGAGGTGATGGTATGAATTAATTCTTCTAAATTTTCTTCCTCATCTTTTGTTAACTTCTGTTTTTTTTCATGGTATTCTTTTAATTTTTCTTGACTCAAATCCGATAAAATACTATATTCTACTGTTTTCAGATGTCTCTTTTTATCCATTTCATCCGTAAGCTTGCGATTTTTTCTAGCTTCTTCTAATACATCATTAATATTATAATTTTTCTCTGTGATATCTTCCTCGGATGGTGTTTTATGATCTGATTCCAGAAAAATTGTTCTCTGTGGCTCTTGATTTTCTAAAAATAACTGTTTATTTTTCTGAAAATTTTCTCTTTTATTAGAAGAATTAGCATTCGATGTATTGCTTAGATCAATCACATTATTATTTTCTATTTGAGTAAATTCTGTTAAAACTCTATTGGTATACAAATCCTCATATAAACGCTCATTTTTTTGGGAACGACTTCGAATGGGTTGAGCAGAGTTTACATGATATTTATCCATTCTGCTTACCATAATATCACTCCTTATCATAATTACTATTATCATATCATAAAATAAAGAAAAGCAAAAGTTTTTCGTTAAAATTCAGAGAAAAAGAGTAAATATTCTTCGCAAAGATTTTTGATATAATTACTACATAATAAAGGTGGTATGTAGTAGTGAATAGAAAAGAAAGAAGAAGTCTAAGAAAAGATAAAGATTTAGTTAAAGAATTATATTCTATTATTAATAAATATCTTCCTAGACTATTAGATATGTTTGATAATTTAACTGATACTAGAAATAAAAGTTATATTACTTATAAAATGAAAACTATTTGTGTTAC
>CALVOY010000015.1 GCA_944350415.1 uncultured Bacilli bacterium
AAAATCTAAAGCATTTTGTACCGTTTTACCAATAGTATTAGAAAGTTTTAAGGTTGTTTTCGAAATATTGTTATCATATTTTTCTTCTTTATCTTCAATATATTTTTTTAAATCTATTTCTACATTATTTTTAACATCTTCTTCAAACATTTTTATTTGCTCTTCGGTAAGAGCAGCTTTATTTTTAGCTTGATAATCAATTAATCCAGCATTGGCAGAATAATATAATGCTAAAAAAATCAAAAAAATAGTTAAAGACATAATTCTTACAAAGTTATTCTTCATGCATATCCCCCTTAATATATTCAGTTAGCACTTCACTAATGGCTTCACAAGTATTAAACACCTCATCGATTGTATTATATTGACCACCAACTTCGATTAAAATAGTATTTGGATGAAAATCCTGATTATAAACGCCATTTACTCCTGATCCTTGCTTTTTATAAATCCCTCTAGATAATCCAGGATATTTTTCATTAAATTGTTCATTTAGAGTTTCAGTCATTTTTAAATTCTGGGCATAATTAGGATTTTCTAATCCAACAATAAACAAAATTTTGGCATACTTTTTATCTCCAATCGTAGTACTAGAGATAGTTTTATTCACAGAATCACGATGTAGATCAACAAAATAATTTAAAGTACTATTTTTACTATAAGCATCTTCCATTAATAGTTTTGTAACTTTATAACTAGAAGCATAATTCCAATTATTAGTTCTTAAAAATTCTGTGACATCATTTTCTTCTACAATGGTTGGAATACCATTATTATTTAGTTTTTCTCTTAATATGTAACTAGTCATCATAACCGTTGGTTTTACATTATAGCTTGCTAGATTGTCAGTAGAATATTCTTCTGATTGATGAGTATTATATAAATATACAACTGGCTCTGTAGGAGCTTGGTTATCATAAGGATCCTCTACATAATTAGAAGAAGGAATACTATCAATATCTTTATCATCATCAGATGAAGTTGGCAAATCCTCTTCCTTCATATTCAATTGCAATAAAGTAGCCGGTTTAGAAATATCGATATCTGTAATCAAAGCAATGAAATCACTAAAAAAATTAGATTTTTGTTTTAATTCTAAATGACTATTTCCATTCTGTAATAATAGTCTAAGAAATTGTTCATTATCCATATTCTTAGAAAAATACCGCAGCGTAAAACAAAACGAAAAAGAAAACAAGGAAACTATGAAAAACAACTTGCATTTCATATAACGATGTTTTCTAGAATTTTTCATTTTCATTTTTTGAATCTTTTTCATCCTATCACCCACCACTATCAATATAAGCGAATAGGTAAGGTTTATATGTCGAAATTTTTGTGTAATGACTTATTTATTGCCAAAGCCAAAACTTCACTTGTCTTTTCAATCACAAAATCAATTTCTTTTGGGGTAACCATCATATTATAACCAATTGGGGTTAATACTTCAAAAATCAATTCTTTGATCTCTTCTTCCTCCAAATTTCCTAATTCTCCTAACAACCTTGTTTTTTCTTCTTTAGATAACTCATTAGTATGCTCCAAATAATCTCTCATAGTAACAGGAATCAATTTATTTTTATGATAAGTTTCCTTATTATAACTAAAATGTTTTAATAAGTATTGAATGGTATCACTTACTAATACAAAAGCCTCAATTACTGTAGGTACTCCGATCGATATTACCGGAATATGCAAAGTTTCATAACTAAGTTCTTTTCGATTATTATAAACACCACTGCCTGGATGAATTCCAGAGTCAGTAATTTGGATCGTTTTATTTATCCTATCCATACTACTAGAAGCCAGCGCATCAATCACGATCACAAAATCTGGTTTAATTTGATCGATAATTCCTAGAATAATATCACTACTTTCTATTCCTGTATCACCGGTAACACCAGGAATAAATGTTGCCACATTGCGATAATTAGGGTCTACTTGAATCTGTTCAATCTCATAAAGATATCTAGTAGCTAAAATTTGTTCCACTGTTTTAGGACCTAGAGCATCAGGGGTTGCTTTTCTATTTCCTAAACCTACTACCAAACATTTTTGCTTCTCTTGAATTTCTAAATAAGCAAATATTTTTTTTAACTCTGCAATTACTACTTTCTCTAAATTCTTGGCATTTACTTTATCCGTTACATCCTGATAACTAATAGTAACATATCTACCCTTTTTCTTATGTAATTTATTTTCCTCTTTGGTAATAGAAACTTCCAATACTTTGATATCATCATATTCTTCTACTTTAGAAACAATTCCCTCTTCTTGTTGATTGATATCAAAAACATCCACTAACAAATCGGTACGTATCGAATACTGTTTCAAGTCCTTTTCACTTTTCATATGATCACCTACTCCTATTTTTTCCATTTTTTTGATATTTTATTTGCTTTTTTATAAAAAGTTTGATATCATTAGTTGTAGCTAAAAAGTGAGGTGAAACAATGCCAAATATTAAAAGTGCAAAGAAAAGAGTGATTACAAGTCGTAAAAAAAATGCGAACAACACTTTAGGTAGATCAAGTATGAAAACTGCTATTAAAAAAAGTGAAAAAGCAATCAAAACACAAGACAAAGCTCTAGCAGAAGAAAATTTAAAAGTTGCAATCAAAAGAATTGATAAAGCTGTAGCCAGCGGATTAATTCATAAAAACAAAGCAGCAAGAGAAAAATCTAGATTAACAAAACAAACCAATGCTTTAAATTAAAATATCTACTTAGTAGATATTTTTTTCTTGATTCCATTCATCACCATGTTATAATGATAATAAGGTGATAATATGAAAAAATGGTCCATTATGATGATTATCTTATGCATTTTTATGCTTTGTTTAATGTATAGTGACAAAATCGTTTATTTTCTAGTAGCCAATGTTACTTCAGCTGAAAGAAAAAATACGACATTAGAAAACAATCAGTTTGCAGGAAAAGAAAACTATCAGTTTGTTCAGTTAACCAATGATTTTACGCCCTCTTCTTTACAAGATTTAATGAATATTTATTATACGGTTTTAAATTCAGGAATGGAAAAATTTACTTTTTATTGTCCAAAAGACTACAAAAATTGTATCAATGATGTAGACTATCTATCAAACGATCAAGTACTTCTATCTCATATTAATAACTTTCTTCCCGTTTATAACAGTTTTCAAAATATAGAAACTGAATTCGATAGCTTTGGTAAAGTTACGATATCTATCCATCATAGCTATCAGCAAGAAGAAATTGCCGAATTAGAAACTACGATTTCTAACATTATAAAATCAAACATTCAAGATAATATGACAGTGGAAAACAAAATCAAAACGCTTCACGACTACATTATCAATACAACAAAATATGATATTGATAGAAGCGACAATAAGGTAACTACTTATCATTCTGATACCGCCTATGGAGCACTGATGGAACACTATGCTATTTGTGGTGGATATGCAGATAGTATGAAATTATTTTTAGACTATCTACAAATTCCAAATTATAAAATAGCCAGCGAAAATCATATCTGGAATTTAGTATATCTAAATAATAATTGGTATCATTTAGATCTTACCTGGGATGATCCAGTTACTTCTACAGGAGAAGATGTATTAGAATACGACTACTTTTTAATCAGCAGTGAAGAATTAAAAGCACTAGAAACAGATCAACATGTTTTCGATGATGAGATTTATATAGAAGCCACACTATAAAAAGTACTAACTGATTTAGTACTTTTTTCATATCTTACGAACCTTACTAGTGATTTTCTATATAGTTTATCGCTTCTTTTATAGTTCTATCAAAATTTTGATAATTCGTTTGAATCCATTGAATATCAGAAAACTGATTGCGAAAAAAAGTATATTGTCTCTTTGCATAATGTCTAGAATTTACTTTTATAGCATCAATTGCCTCTTCTAAATCACATTTTCCATCCCAATATTCATAAAGCTCCTTATATCCAATTCCAGTTTGAATGGCTTTACTACGAATATTTTGGTCATATAATGCTTTTACTTCTGTAATCAAACCATCTTCTATCATCTTATCTACTCTAATATCAATTCTATCATATAAATTTTTTCTATCTGTAGTAAGCCCAATCATTTTAAAAGAATAAAGGGGTTGATTACCAGTTTTTTCTGTTATTAAATTTTGTTCATATTTATTTAGTAATCGTACCAACCGTTTTCGATTATTCATATGAACATTATGATTAGGTTCATATTGTTTGATACGATTGGATATTTCTTCATTCGATAATTCTAAATACTCATTTAATTGTTCTTCTTTTTTAAAACGATAGTCATAAAGTGCGGCCTTAATATATAAACCAGTTCCCCCTACTATAATGATATTTTTATGTTGTTCTTGCAATTGCCTAATTTTTTCTCTACAATCTTGTTGGTAATTATACACTGTATACAATTCCTCTATATCGCAAATATCTAATAGATGATGAGGAATGTTTTCTTTTTCTGATTCTGTCACTTTTGCTGTCCCAATATTTAATCCTTTATAGACTTGCATAGAATCAGCATTAATAATTTCAGCATGATATTTTTTAGCAAGTTCTATACTAAGTTTGGTTTTTCCTACTCCTGTAGGACCTACTATAACTATCATCATAAACCATCACTTCTATAATATAAAATTAAAGTTTTATCACGATGATTATGTTGCTTATATGTTCGATATGAGATATGCTTTTTGCGTAGTAATTGTTTCAAGTCTTCAATTCTTTTTATATTTTCTTGATAAAAGATGGAATTAGGGTTATCACATACACCAACAATAAAACTACCACCTCTATGTACTTTTAAAACCAAATCATTAGTATTACAAAAAATACCATTACTAATATAACAGCTATTATAATAATTTGCTTCATTAAAGAAAATGGATTCATCCTGATACCGAATCGTACCATAGCTGGATTGTATCAAAGTTGCATCTTTTTCTAAATAAGTAGATACAGAATTTAAATCTTTACTAAAAACAGTTTCTATAATTTGATCATTTGATTTAACCAAACGATATCGATTAATTGCTTTCGCAAAACTTAAATTGTTTTTTTCCTGTTTATGTAAAAATAAACGATATTTATCAAAATTAGGATACCAAGATCCGTCTAAAAATTTTCTAAACAAACTAGCATCCTGTTCAATTTCTAATATATATCTAGACATTAATATTTCCATATTCTCTCCCCTAACTCATAGCTCTTTTAAATAATTTTTCTAAATCATATTTGGAATATGTAATAATGGTTGGTCTCCCGTGTGGACAAGTAAATGGGTTTTCACAAGATCTTAATCTTTCTAATAGTACCTCCATATCATCTAAAGTGATATGATCATTCGCTTTAATACTTGCTTTACAAGCAACAGTTGCAGCAATATGATCTAAGAAACGCTCTAACTGAAAATCTTCTTTTACTACAATAATATCTATAATATTTCTAAGTGCTTGCTCTACATTGGATTTGGTTAACCATACTGGAATACTACGAATCACAACAGTTTGAAAACCAAATTCTTCATAACCAATACCCAAAGAATCTAATAAATGAAAATTTTCTTTCAAGATCACATATTCATTACTAGGAAACTCCATAGTAATCGGAACTAATAAATCCATAGTAGCTGGTTGGGGATTCGATAGTTCTTTTAAATAATATTCATAATTTACTCTTTCATTGGCAGCATGTTGATCAATTAAAAACATTCCATCTTCATTTTCAGCTACAATATAAGTTCCATGCACCAAACCAACAGGATACATTTTCTTAATTCTTTCTTTTTTGGGTATCTCCTTTTCTTCGATCTCAGTACCATTAGGTAAATATGACACTTCAGCTTCTTGTACCTCGAAATTAAGAGTCATTTTCTCAAATTCTTGAAATTCTTCATCTTTTTTGACCTCATCAAATTCCTCAAATCTATTTGGTGTATAAACCGTGGAAATTCTTGTTTTATTCTCATCTACAGTTGTTTCTAGTGCTGCATCTGGAATCAAAGTCAGACTTTCTAATTTTTCTGTAATGGTTTTGGTAATCAAATCTTTTAAAGTGTCCATTTTAGAGAATTTAATATCCATTTTAGTAGGATGCACATTGACATCAATTAAAATGGGATCTACTTCAATTTTCAGTACAGCAATAGGATAACGATCTTGAGGAATATAAGTATGATAACTATCCGTAATATAACGAATGATATCTAAATTACGAATCACTCTTCCATTAACCAGCAAAGTAATAGCATTTTTGTTACTTTTCTGTAATTCAGGGTACGAGATATATCCACTAATTTTATAATCTTCATTCTCTCCTTGAATCTCAATCATTTTTTTAGTAACAGATAACCCATAAATATCATGAATTACTTTTAACAGTCTCCCACTACCATCTGTTTTTAATAGTTTTTTCTCATTATTGGTTAACAAAAAACGAATATTTGGATAACTAAGTGCCATTTTATTCACATATTCCGTAATATAAGAAAGTTCTGTATATAAATTTTTCAAATATTTTAAGCGTACCGGTGTATTATAAAATAAATTTTTGACTACAATAGAAGTTCCCTTCTGTAAATCACTAGCTTCTACTGTTATGAGTTTGCCACCATGAATTTCTACCATAGTACCAGTTTCTCCATTACAAGTTTTTAAAGTAACATTAGACACACTAGCAATCGAAGGCAAAGCTTCACCACGAAAACCTAAACTTCCAATATGAAATAAATCTCTTTCTGTTTTTAATTTGCTAGTAGCATGTCTAGAGAAAGCTAAAACTGCATCCTCTTTATCCATACCAATTCCATCATCTGTAACCCTAATTTCTTTTACTCCAGAATCTATTAACTCAATTTTGATTTCAGAAGCCTTTGCATCAATCGCATTCTCTACCAGTTCCTTTACCACATTCATGCATTTTTCTACTACTTCTCCAGCCGCGATTTTATTGGCTAAAACTTCATCCATGATTTGAATTTTACTCATATGATCACCTACTACTTAATTCGATTATACTCTATTTTCGATAGAAAAAAAAGAAAAAGCATGCTTATAACATACTTTCTATAAATTTTTTAAATAGTCCATAAATTTTATTGCAACTTCATGGGTTAACACTGTCTCTAGTTCCTCTAAAGTTGCTTCTTTTAATTTTTTTAAAGATCCAAATTTCTTCAAAAGCTCTTTTCTTCTAACTTCGCCAATACCTGGAGCCATATCTAAAAGGGAAGCTAAAGTTCCTTTTTGTTTAATATTACGATGATAACTAATCGCATAATTATGAACTTCATCTTGAATGCGATTTAAGAAAAGAAATAAATTACTATCTTTCTCCATTGGTATACTTTGAAGTTTTTCATTTACTAATACACTAGTTTGATGTTTCTCATTTTTCTTAAGACCACAGATAGGAATCTTTAAACCCAAACTATCGATAATCTCCTTTGCTACTGATATCTGCAATTCTCCACCATCCACTAATATCAAATCCGGAGCTTTTACCTCCTCCATTAGTACCTTATAGTATCTTCGATAAATTACTTCTTTCATTGCCGATAAATCATCTTTTACAGAAGTTTCTATTTTAAATTTACGATATTCATTTTTATTCGGTAAAAAATTATCAAAAACTACCATTCCACCTACATAGAATGTTCCAAACAAATGAGAATTATCAAAAGCTTCAATTCGTTCTAATTTTTCTAACTGCAATAAATTTTTCAACTCTTCTTGGGCCTTCAATCTATTTTCTTCATCCGTTTTAATTGTTTCATATTTTTCCTCTAATAAAATTTTCGCATTGTCATTAGCCAAATCGATTAGCTTTTTAATATCACCTCGGCTAGGAGAACTTACTTTTATTTTTAGATAATTACTTAATATTTCTCTGTCTATAATATTAGAAGTGATAATCTCTTTAGGTAATAAATTATTTTTTTCGTAAAATTCGATAATATAGCGTAATAAATCCTCTTCAGGATCTTCAATCGTAGTAAAAATATCAGAGTGTTTTCCAAATAACAACCCTTCCCTAATATAAAAAGTCACAATAGATAAATAATTATGATCATGATAAAAGCCAAAGACATCAAAATTATAGTTCCTATTTAAATCTATTTTTTGTTTAGCTAGCGTTACATCAATATCCTTTAACATCTCTTTTAGTTCTAATGCTTTTTCAAAATTTAAATTATCGCTAGCTTTTTGCATCTCTTCTTTTAATTTAGATACTACATGTTCACTATTCCCCTTTAAAAAAGAAATAATTTCTTCTATCATCTGATTCTGTTTTTCCATATCGATTTCTTTTTGACAATATCCCAAACATTCTCCAATATGGTAATAAAGACAAACTTCTTTCTTTAAGTTTTCACATTTACGAAGGGGATAGATTCTATTGATCATATTTACTGTTTTTCTAGCTGCTGTCACATTGGGATAAGGACCAAATAGTCTACTCTTATGCTTCTTTCGATTTACATTACGAACAATTCTTAAACGAGGAAATTTTTCATTAGTTAATTCAATATAAGGATAACTTTTATCATCTTTTAATAGGATATTATATTTAGGATTATATTTTTTAATTAATGTAATCTCTAAAATCAAAGATTCCAATTCACTAGAAGTGACAATATATTCAAAATCTACAATATCATTGACTAGCATTGCGGTTTTACCTGTTACCGTTCCTGTAAAGTAACTTTTTACACGGTTGAATAAATTTTTAGCCTTACCAACATAAATAATGACACCGTCTTTATTCTTCATTTGATAAGATCCTGGTAACTTAGGAACCAACTTTAGTTTTTCTTTGATATGCTTCTTAACTTCTTCTGTCATAATATCCCTCATTTCTATCTTATTTTAACATGTTTTAAAATCCTAGAAAACCACCTTTTTATCTTTTAAAGTGAGCATGATAAAGTATGATGGACATAAACTAGTATTAGGTGATATCCTTGAGAAAAAAGAAAATAAAAACTATACTGATAGGAATTCTAGGAATAATAATCCCTATTAGTATGATAATCTTATATCATTTTGATCAGAAAGAAATAGTCATTTATCAACCTCAAACAATCGTGAAAGATCAAAAAGCTTACCTAATTAGTATCACCTATCCTAAAACAAACCTATCCAAAGTGGATCATAAAATTATGAATTATATTAATCAACAGACAAAGATTTTAAAATCCAATATTACGGAATTTCCCTATTTGATCAATCGTAGTGAATTAAATATTGATTTTGAATATTCTACTTTTAACCAGCGCTATATGAATATTCTTTTAAAAACAGATTACTACGATGGCGAAGAACAACAAAACTACTATGACCTTTATTCTATTTTGTACGACTTAAAGCAAAAACAGTTTTTGAATATTTTAGATTTCTTTTCTGAACAAGAAAAATTATTCAAAAAGATTCAAGATAGTTTCCAAAAAGAAAAAGGTATCACTATTTCCAATCTAGACTCTCTTTCTATGATAATCTCTAATGATCAATTAATCGTATATTATCCATCTGATCAATTATATTCTATTTCTATTCCACTAATTGAGTTAAATCTAAATTTAAAAATTACAACTGAAAAAAAAGAACTAGACTCAAAGGAATTACAAAGAGTTGTTAGTACAATTGATCCCACAAAACCAGTAGTAGCCATCACATTTGATGATGGTCCTAGTGAATATACCAAAGAAATTATTAAAACATTAAAAGAAAATGACTGTAATGCCACTTTCTTTGTCCTAGGAAACAAAGTAGAAGCCTATCAAGATGTGATTCGCGAAAGCATTAAAAACGGAAATGAAATAGGAAATCATTCCTATAATCATAAATGGTTAAGTAGATTATCGGAAAAAGAAATCATGGAACAAATTAATAAAACTCAAGATATTTTGCAACAAACAGTTGAATATACACCAACTCATTTAAGACCCACTTATGGATCTGTAAACCAAAGAATCAAGAATAGTACTAACCTGAGTATTACCCTATGGACAATCGATACCAAAGACTGGAAAATTAAAAATATAGATCGCATTGTAGAAAAGGCAATGAAAGACATAGAAGATGGCGATATTATTTTAATGCATGATATTTTTGAAAGAAGCAGTGAAGCATTAAAAAAATTGATTCCTTTATTAAAAGAACAAGGCTATCAGTTGGTAACAATTAGCGAGTTAGAAGAAGTAAAATTATTGCGTACTAAATATTAGGATATTTGCGTTGATAGGAGTAATCAGCCTTTTCACCCTGATCTAATATTTGATTCATCTCAATTATTTTTTTAACTACTTCGTCTTCTAATCCTATCAAAAATGATTTCTCAGTCTTTAAACATTCTAATAAATCTTTATCAGTCAACAAACTAGAAAATACCTGTAAATATATCTTGGAAACCAAATTTAAACTTCTTTTAGTTTGCATGATTTTATAAGCATATTTTTCTACCATATTTTCTAAAGAAGAAGAAATGATAAGGTCAAATTCATTTAGATATTCTTGAATGGTAATTCCAGCAGTTTCTACGGTAATAGCATCTATCAAATGAGGATAATTAGAAAGAGAAAAATTAGTGATGAGCATTCGATACTCAAGTGCTTCTAATAGAAAGATACAATGATACTTTAACCCAAGTAATTGTTTTTTCTCTTCCAAATCTTTTGTTTTAGAAATTCTTTCTTCTATTACCTGCAATAGCATATTGCTATAATCAGATACCATATACTCATTCACTAAATCAGTATTTATTAGTTCTGATTCTGAATTATCTTTTTTCACAACAACTCCTAATTGTTCAAAAAATTTTTGCAGATAGGAAAGTCGGTTGTTATTATGATTTGGATATAGGTGAAAGAAAGAAGAACCTAAGTCAGAAATCGTTCTTACTAATACTAATTTTTGTTCAGGTAAATTGGTTACCTGAAGAATGTGATCAGTAACGAATTTATTTCTGTTAAAATCTTCCATAATAGAAAGTAGTTTCTGTCTTTTTTCTGGACTTAAACCAATTAATTTTTTATGTAACACATCACAAATAAGGGTATAAATATCAATCAACTGTATATAATTGGAAGAATCCACTCCATTGATTTCTTCCTCTTTTTGCATTTGTAGCAAAATATTTAATTTTTGTTTGTTCAGCTCTACTATGGATAATAAGATATCGGCATCATTACATGGATTATCTAACATGCTATCCCTCCATTTGTTTATATATTATATTATGTTATATGAAATTTTACAAACTTTATTTTCTATTATATAATAATATCGGTGGAACATATGCTAACAATGAAACAAAATTCTGTGCATCAATATGAAATAAAAAAATCAAAATTCATTACTTGCTTGTATAAAATAGATAGTTTAGATGACATTGAGCATCTTTTACAAACAGTAAAAAATACTTATAAGGATGCTACTCATTACTGCTATGCTTATCAATTAGAATCTCAACAAAAGTGTTATGATGATAAAGAACCAGCTGGAACAGCCGGAATTCCTATTTTAGAAGTATTAAATAAAAAGAAATTAGATCATATTCTTTGCATTGTGGTAAGATATTTTGGTGGCATCAAATTAGGAGCAAGCGGATTAATTAGGGCTTACAGTAAAGCAGTTAGAGAAGCGATTGATCAAAGTCAAACAATAGAGTTAATAGAAGGTTATCTCTTAGAGATTAGAAGTGATTATTCAGAACAAAAACAATATGATTATCTCTTTCGTGATCATATCATCGACAAGAAATACCAAGATAAAGTCATTTATCATATAGAAATTTCTAAAGATAAACTCAAACAGTTTCCACATATCAATTATCAAATCATAGAAAAAAGATGGGTAAAAAAAACTTAGTAGATTCAATCTACTAAGTTTTTCATTAAGTGTCTTTACGAAAGCTAAGCGAAATAGGCTTTCTCTTTGAGTGTAGCATCTTAAAATTGTATTTGTTGATGAAGATAATCCACTACTTGTGAAACAGGAAGTGTGATTTGTTGCATCGTATCACGATTACGAATAGTAACCGTATCATGATTTAAAGTTTCTTCATCTACGGTAATACAAAATGGTGTTCCAATCACATCTTGTCGACGATATCTTTTTCCAATATTGGCTGTTTCATCATAAGTAGTAGAAAATTCTTTGCATAGCATTTGATAAATCTCATTTGCTTTCTCACTATGATATTTTTTCATAAGTGGCAATACTGCAACTTTATAAGGAGCTAAATAAGGATGAAAATGCATGACTTCACGAGTAGTTCCATCTTCTAAAGTCTCCTCCTCATAAGCATTATCTAAAATGGCTAATACTAGTCGATCACACCCGACTGTTGATTCTATGATATAAGGAATAAACTTTTCATTTGTTTCGGGATCTAAATATTCTTGAGAAATAGTAGAATACTCTTGATGACGACTTAAATCATAATCAGTACGATTATGAGTTCCGTTGATTTCTCCCCAACCAAAATTGAAATGATATTCAACATCGCAAGCTTCTTTGGCATAATGTGCTAATTTTTCATGATCATGGAAACGAAGTTTCTCTGCTGAAATTCCTAAATCCATAAAATAATTTTTAGCATATTCCTTAAAGTAACGATATAGTTCGCTATCAGTTCCTTCTTTACAAAAAGTTTTATATTCCATTTGTTCAAATTCAATTGTTCTAAATGTAAAATTCCCTGGGGTAATTTCATTACGAAAAGCTTTTCCAATCTGACCGATACTAAATGGCAATTTTGCGCGCATAGAACGCTGAACATTTAAGAAATTAACATATTCTCCTTGGGCATTTTCAGGTCGAAGATAAATTTTACTTTTATTACCCTCAGTTACTCCTCGATGAGTTTCAAACATTAAATTAAACTCACGAATATCAGTATAATCGCTACTACCACATTTAGGACAAGGAACCTTGTGTTTTTTTATATATTCCAACATCTCTTCTTGGGTCATACCATCCGCATGCGCATTTTCATCAAAATTATCGATCAAATTATCTGCACGATGTCTCATTTTGCAATGCTTACAATCGATCAATGGATCAGAAAAACTTGCTACATGACCACTTACTTCCCAAACTCTAGGATGCATTAATATCGCTGCATCTACCTCATACGCATTAGGTCTTTCTTGTATAAATCTTTTTCGCCATGAATCTTTTATATTATTTTTTAATTTCGCACCCAAAGGACCATAATCCCAAGTATTGGCAAGTCCCCCATATATTTCACTCCCCTGAAATATAAATCCATATTGCTTACATAAATTTACTAATTTTTCCATTGTTAATTTTTGGTTTTCCATTTTTATCTCTCCTTTATTCCTTTTTGTTTTGGCATTTTTTCTATTTTTTGATGCATTACTTTCCATAAATCATCAATAATAGCTGCTTTTTCCAAAGAGTGAATCAAACTATCTCCTATAATTTCAATAATTTCGCCTGAATCACATTGAATATGTAATGATAGTGTATTCCCCCTAGAATCCATCTTATATTCATAGTGAGGATTTCGATTTAAATTACAATTAATAAAACTACGAATCAATTCTAATATTAATAGCAAATCTTCCGAATCAACTTTTTGTTCTTTTTCCTGATAATAATAACCAAATTGTTGCTCTTTCCATAAAGAAGAAGCATATTGGTAATTATCACGGATATAGATTACATTGCTTTTAGAAGCCATAGATGGCCGAACAGTCATCCGTTTTACCATATGTTTTTCGATAGGATTTAATGCATAGGATAAGAAATCCTGTTGCTTTCTTTGTTGGTAAAATCGTAAAGTCTCTTCATACTCCAACAAAACATGTTCTGAAAAATAAAGATTTAATCTTTCCTCCTGATCATTCTGTAATCGAATTCCTTGATACTGTTGGGATAACTTTTTAGATTGAACTCCCAAAGAAATTAATTGTTTGGCTTCTAAAAATTCTCTCTGTATTCTCTGATTTAAAATAAAAGTATTCGGAAAATCTTTTTTAAACGCTTTCAGTCTACGCAGAGAACCCTCATTGGAAAATTGAAAGCGACAACAAATAGAATCTTCCGAAAATAGAGTGTTGCCTCGACAGACCCCTATATAAATATTAATATCGCAAGGATACATATGTATAAACTGCTCTACTGCTACCGATAAATTTTGAAACTGATTCATACAATCTCCTTTCTAAAAAGAAAAAGATCTCCAAAATATGTAGGGACGAAATATTTCCGCGGTTCCACCCTACTTATTCTAGAAGAATCTCTTTTTTTATATTGCTCCGGTTTTTCCAGAACCATCATCACATTGATATATATATTTTAATATGTTTTCTTAGATCAGTCAATTACTTTAAATCGACAATGGAATAAAATAAGAAATAATAAAACAAATGATCAAACCAATATAAACCAATAGAATAATAGATAAATAGAAAAACAAGTAAATAATATAAGCAATATTAGAAAGAATTTTTATATTTAATATTTTTTGATATAAGTTACTACGAATCAAAAAAATGGTAAACAGTAGAGTTATAATACTAATAATAGAACAAACTACTAATCCACTCGGCATATACGAAATAACAATCTTATTATTTCCTTCATTCAATGGAATACCAATATAATTATCATAAAGTTTTAAGACTTGAACTTCTTTCCCATTATTAGTTGCGGTATATCCTTCATTATAACTAATTGGTAAAAATAATATTTTTTCACTCTCTGTATCTACATTGATATAAATTTTATTTTTTTGATACTGAATATCGGTATCTATTTTTTCTGTTTGTATAAACTTTTCATATTTAAAATTATCCATGACGCCAATTGTTAAGCTACTTAGTGATACATCTTTTCTTAATTCTATCTTAATATTTACTTTTTCATTTTCATAGGTACCTAAATTTAGTACACCATTATCATTTTCACTAAATGCCCTTTGACGATATAACTTATCATTGATGTATATATTAAACTTTTCATACATAGAATAATTTTCATTATTCACTAAAGATCTCAAGACTTCTAAATAGATTGTTTGTTTACCTACAACAGTAATTTCTTTTTCAAAATAACTATAACCATCTGGATCTATCATTTCATATTGAGTATATTCCCCATCTTTAGAAATTCGGATATTATGCAAATCGAAATTTTTAATAATATCAAAAAGTCTTTCATTCGTTCCTGTGATATTCTGATATAAGCTATTAGAAATCAAGAAAGAATTGTCTTTATCAAAAATCGTATCATTATTATTCAATAAATAACCATATGAAGGATCTTCTTTTAAAGCATAAAATTTAATCGTATCATATGTATCAATTAAACTATAATATTCACTATCCAGCTCGTTTCTAGTCATAATATATTTATTGGCTAAAATGCTGTCTAGAAAAAGATTACCACCTTTAGAGAAAGTTTTCACCCACATAGAAGAATAACCTAATTTTTTTAAACTTTCTAAATTATTTCGATCAGTAAGCGAAGTAAAGTGATCCAAAGTATGATATTTCATCACCATACCACTATTCATAATCATATTGGTTAGCTCATTCTTAACACGATAATAATCACCATCGGAATAATCTTCACTTATTTGCCCCAATTCTTGGTACTGTTGCATAAGCAATTCCTGTTGTTGATCCAACCCCAAATAAACTAAGCTATTTGCTGCAATATGTGTAAGGGTAATCATAAAAATGAATAGGAAAGAAAAACGATTCCATTGCTTGATCAATAAAAGCACGGCAATACATCCACCAATAGCAATGACAGTAGATAGCAACAACATAAATAATAAACTATGATTAATAGAAATCGTAAGAGTTTCAATAGCTTGCTGAAAACTATTATAATTTTTATACATAATAAAGGATATCAAAACCACTGTAATTCCTGTTGCAATAGTCGCTAATATTTTATTTTTACCTGAAATCGATACTTTCTGGTTGCCAAAATCCGAAAATCCTTGACAAGCACCTAAAATCAGCAAAAACATGGTAATAAAACCAAAGCGATACGGAAAAAAAGCATAAGAGCCAAAATGCCAAACCTTATTAATAGGTTCAATAAAAACAGGAATCATAACAATCAAAATAGTTGGAATATAAAATAGTAAAAACTTTTTATTTTGTTTCCACTTTTTCAATAATAAAAGCAATCCAACATACATGATTCCACCAAACATAAACATACTAACTTTATCAGTAATCGGTCCCATTTTAGAATTAAAAAGTGTTTCTAAATCCAAATCAAGCCGAGAAGAAATAGATATCTGTAGATAAGATGGAATCAGTACAAAAGAAGATAATAATAAACTAAGAACAGTAGCTATCCCTAAAGCTAAGATTGCTTTTTTTCTTAACACTTTTTCTTCTTTATATACAAGTAAATAAATAAAGGATGCCAGAAAAATAAAAATAATCACCATGATAGCTACATAGAAACTAAATATCAAAGCAAGAGATAATGTTACAATATATAAGGTTGGCTTTTCTAAATCCAATACTTTTTTTAATCCAATCACAATCAGTGGAAATAAATACATTACATCGATCCAAGAAGTAATTTGATACATAATGAGTGCATAGCCAGAAAAAGCATAAATAATAGCAAGTAAAACACTCAATAAATTAGGAAGTTTTTTATAAAAAGTTCTAATAAAAAATAAGCAAGTAAGACTACAGCAAAGAATTTTAAGAGTAATAATGACAGAAACCATCAAATAAATGTCTGCTCTATCTACTAATAAAACCAAAAGACTAAATGGACTTAATATATAATACGCTAAAATTCCCCAGAAATTAATACCACCACTTGTAGAAAAATCGATCAATAAAGAACTGTTTCCTTTAAAACTATCATATAAATGATAATAGAAAGCAGTAATTTGATCATGCATATCTCCCCAAATAAGAGAATTATTACCAAATGGATAAATTCCTTTTATGAAAAATATGATTGTTAAAATGGTAGCTACAATCATTGTTGTTAATAAATATGGCTTTAGCCGACTCCACAAATTTCTATTCTTTTTCATAATACATCCTCACTTTACTTCTCTATTGGGGTATTAATTTTGGTTAAGCTCTTTAAAAACACCCTGCTTTTTAAATATAAACCAGAATACTCTTCATAATAACTTGTAATAAATTCATTAATTTCTTTTTTGGTTTCCCCTTTAAGATCCAACTTAGAAATTTGATCAATGTTAACATATACAAACATTCTAATTAGCTGGATTGTTTTTTTCGTGTATATTTTACCACCATGATAGCAGTTTTGGCAAATATAACCGCCATCATTTGTTGAAATTGTAATAATATGATGAGGATTGCCACAAATACTACACTCATCCACATTAGGTCTAATACCTAAATAATCTAATAATTTTAATTCATAAATATAAGTAAGGACTTCATAATCAAAGCCTTCGTTCATCTTTAAAAGGTCAGAAATTAAAATGGGATAAATTTCTATGGCACCCGAATGTTTATATACTTGTTCCGTTAATTCTAATAAATAAGAAGCATAGGAAATTCGATCGATATTTCCTATGATATTACGCAAAGTATCGATAACATCAGCGCTAATTAAAGTAGAAATGCCACTTTCTTTATAATAAAATTGAAAATTAGCATAAATCAACTTACTGCTTACGCCTCGCAACTTACTTTTTAAACTTCGACATCCTTTTGACATCACACTAATCAAACCATAATCTTTGGTTAATATTCTTAATATTTTACTGGATTCGCTATAATTGGTCTCTCCTATTACGATTCCCTCTGTTTTTACGATTTCCATATCTTTTACTTCTTTCTATTCTTCCTAATAAATTAAAATATTTAATATCCCCTGTTTCTTTAAATAAATTCCATAATAATTTTTCCATATTATCACCTATTAACATAGTGAGAAGAAATTAAAAAAATTATACAGATTTTTGTTTTTTCATTCTATTATGGTAATATTCTTTCATAAGTTCAAAGTAATGATATTCCATCTTTAATTGTGGAATGGTTTCTATTTGATGACTATTGATAATTTGATGATTTCTTAATTCATCATTGATTTCATCTAAAATCTTTTGCATGAAATCATTTAGTTCTTCCATGCTTAGTTTATCATAAGTAGTTAGTAAATCTCCTACAATATCTTCTGGTGTTTCCTCTCTTTTTAAAAGATGATAGCGGTAATCATAAGGTAGTTTTCCTAATTCACCCCATGAATTTTGTAGTTGAAGTTCTAAATTTTCATATATTCTTCTAATAATCTCCTCTGGAAAAGTTTTGTTTGACATTAGAATTAAGATCAATGGCGAAAGAAAAGTTTCTGGTAAATCTTCTTTTAATAGCAAAATTCTAACTAATTCCATAAACTGATTATCTTCTAGTTTTTCTTCTAAATAATGAACGACATATAACTGAACATAATATATCTTTGAATTTTTTTGATATAAATTATCATTATTTAAATGGCTAGAAATAAGGTCAGTAAGTTCATTCTCTAAATTTTTTATTCTATTAGATTCACGATCATATAAATCCTGAGCATAAAAATCAAACCAATGATCATTATAGCGAAATTTAAATATAGCATAGCATTTTGCATTTATCTGTTCTAAATTATTCATTTATATCATCTAGTCCTAACTCTTTTAGATATTTTTCTTTTTCACGCCAGTTTTCAATTACTTTTACAAATAAATCCAGATATACCTTTTTAGAAAAATATTCTTCTAAATCATGTCTAGCATCGATTCCAATGCTTTTTAGCATATTGGCATGCTTCCCCACAATAATCTTTTTAATCGACTCACGATCCACAATAATTACCGCTTGAATAATCACTTTGTCTTTTTCCTCTATTTTCTTTTCTACTAGACAAGTAACGCTATGCGGAATCTCTTGTCTAGTTTTACGAAGTACTTTTTCACGAATTACTTCGCTAATATAAAAATTAGTAGAAATATTCGTAAATGTTTCATCTTCAAATATTTTACCTTCATTTGGCAAATAGTTTTTAATGGTTTGAATTAGGGCAGTTACATTATCATTCTTTAGAGCTGAAATAGGGAAAATCTCACTAAAATCATATAAATCCTTATACTTCATAATAATTTCCAAAAGCTTATCCTTGGGAATACGGTCTACTTTATTTAAAACCAAAATAATAGGAAGCTTTTCTTCTTTGATTTTTTCTAAAACAAACAAATCTCCTTTACCAATACCGGCTTCTACATCAACCACAAAAAGAATCAAATCGACATTTTCACTCGTACTATAAGCTTTTTTGTTTAGTATATTACCAAGCTTATTAATTGGTTTATGAATTCCTGGTGTATCTACAAAAACAATCTGACTGGTCTCATCTTCATAAACACCTTGAATGATATTTCTAGTAGTTCCTGCTTTATTGGAAGTAATGGCCAGTTTCGTTTCTAAAATAGAGTTCAGTAGCGTACTTTTTCCAACATTTGGTCTACCTACTATACTAACATAACCACTTTTCATTTCAAACTTCCTTCCTCAAATGATTCTATAAGCAAATCTCCTAAACGATACATTTTACTTTCACCTACTATATTAAAACTAACAATCTCTAAATCAGGATTGCAGTAATCATTTAGAGCTTGCCTACAAACATAGCATGGTGTAATTATATTTTCTGTTTTATTAAATAAGTAAATTCTTTTAAAATGTTCCTTTCTAAAACCATTTGCCATCGCATAAAAAATAGCACATCTCTCAGCGCAAATTCCTGCTCCAGGGGAACTAGTTTCGATATTAACTCCAGAATATAAAGTACCATCTGTACATTCTAAAATGGCAGCAACTGGATAATGATAATATTTGCTACTAGAATTTTCTATTACTTTCTTTAGTTTCTTAAAGATTATCTCAAATGAATCGCTCACACTATCACCTAATTTCTAAAATAGTTCTAAAATTTTAGGAATAAAAATAATTCCTGCAACAAAAAACGACATTACAGATAATACCAAAGATGCTCCACTAGCACAATCTTTCGCTATTTTAGCAAGTTTATTTTCTTCAGTAGTTTCTAAATCCACGCAAGCTTCAATTGCACTATTCAACATCTCACAAGCAATTACAGTACCAATACAAATTACTACAAGCATTAACTCTAATTTAGAAATGTCTAATAAAAAACTAGCTATTAATACGAAAATAGTTGCAAGCATCATAATCAAAATATTATGCTCATTCTCAATCGCATATACAATTCCATCAATCGCATGTCTAAAACTTTTCACATATCTGGTTACAAAATTTCCCGTATCTTTTTTTCTTGTCGTATTCTTCATATTAATTTTCCCTCCTAATTCCAAATGCATTCAAAATATCTTCTTGTTTTTGAAACATAACCTTCTCTTCCTCTTCTTTCATATGATCATAACCGAGTAAATGTAATAAGCCATGAATCATTAAAAAAGACAACTCTCGTAAAAAAGAATGACCATATTCTTTGGCTTGTTCTTCTGCTTTTTCTACGCAAATATAAATATCCCCTAATAAACGATGATCTAATTCTATAGTTTGATTGTCTTCTAAAGCAAAACTAATTACATCGGTTACACGATCCACATGACGATAAGTTTTGTTCAGTTCATGAATAGTATTACGATCCACAAAAATTACATTAAATTCCACATTTTTCAAAGCTTCTTTTTCTAATGCGAATGCTAACAATTCATATAGCTTGTCCATCTCTTTAGATAAATCGTGATCCGTTTCATTAAAAATTTCATACACATTATTCATCTTACCATCACCATCCATATATAACCTACAAAAATTCCCAATAAAGCAACCGAAATACAATTTAAAAACCAATTGCTTTTAAATACTTTAGGCATAGAATCCCCAATTGTATCAATTAACATATAAATCCCGTAACCAAGAAAACCACCAATTACATTTAAAATAATATCATCAATATCAAAAACTCTACCGATTAAAAGTTGAGTAGTCTCTACTGTTACAGAAGCGAAGAAAACCAAACAAATCGCATGAAATGGTTTTTCAATTTTGGTGAATAAACAAGCAAACAATCCATAAGGAATAAACATCACAACATTCCCAACTACATTTTTAATAAACAATCTACTTCCCAATTGATAACGCATAATTTCCTTAAATGGTACTAGGTTGTTGCTACTGATATGTAGTGACTGATCTTCAAAAGTAACAATTTGAAACAAACACAAAATATAAATTAAAAAGAACAATAGAAAAATTTCCTTATATAAAATAAAAGGCTTCCTATTTTTTACGATATCAGTAATACGAATAGAAGAGAGTGTTAAAATGCAGATAATAATCATTGGCCAGCTGAACTCCATTACTCCTTTTATCGTACTATCTAATGGTGTAATCATAATATCACCTAATTTCTATTCCGATTCTGCTTCATTATTTTCTATAATATTGGATATTTCTTGATAATCTGTAATATCTTCATAAATTTTATAAAACATTACTACTACTATTTTACTATCTTCTTCTGTGATTTTCAAATTTTTTTCATATAATATTTCAATCTCTTCTCCTAAGTCTTGTTTTAAGTGCTTTTGAGCAATTTCTGATGCTTCAGTAACAGCATTTTCTTTTGTATAAACTTTATCTATCACTTCCACTTCTTGCTGGTTTACAAGAGATATAGAAATAGGAAGCAAGTTATTTTGAAGTTTAAAAATTACTTCTTCTTGGCTATTATCATATTTTTTAAAATCAAACCAATTATAAGAATTGTGAAACCATTCAATTTGAATAATTTTTTGGGAATGATCTGTTTTCTTTTCTTCACGATAATGGTAAGGAAGTTCCACATTTACAGTATACCAAGTTTCAGCATAAACATTGCCCTCAGCTTTTACTTTAGCTACTTCCTCTTCCTTATTATGGATAGTACCTCCAATTAAAACATCTCCCTTTTTTACATATTGATCTTTTTTAACCATAATTTCTCCACTAGAAGAAACTATTTTTTTAATCAAACCGTTCTTCTTAGCAACAATATTACGAGGCGTATCATCCGCTACATTTTCATTTTTCTTTCGTTCTTCTACTTTTATTACATATTTAGTACCTTGTCTTTCGATTTCTAACCATTCAATTTGATCTTTATATTTTTTTAATATATTTTCTTTAATTTGTTCTTTTTTATCATAAGATACTACCAAACTGTATTTATCGATTCCCTCATTTTTTAATTCTTCTAAAATTAATTCTCTTAACTCTTTATCATTATGAACCACCTCTACATCAAAAACAATATTGGTAAGTCCTAAAAACATAAGAAAACCCAATACTAAAGCCATCAAAAATAACCAATATTTTTTAATAAAGCCTTTAATAGAAGCAAATCCATAAACTTTAACAACTTCTATTTCATAAATAGTTTTAATCGTTAAAATTTTTTTATAGTCTTCTTCAGAAACCTTAATAATGACACTATTTTTTTCAAAAACTATGTTTAAAAACTCAATATGCATTTTATGTAAATTATGTAAAAATCGTTTTATATCCTTTCCGGATATTTTAACATCATAGAAACTAACATTATTTCCTAAAATCAAGAGTATTGATATCTCCTACTATTACAATTTCATTATCTAAAAGTTTTCTAACACGCAAATTTTCTCCTATAATCACAATTGTTCCTAATGAGTAAGATAATGATATTTTTTCATTTTCCATATAGTTGATTCTATCATAATTTACAATATTTAATTCCCCATTAATATACACGATTTGAAAATCGGTAGTATTAATATAGCGCATGATATTAAACATAGTATCACCTAATTAAATGTATGAAAAAAAAGACTAATTAGTCCTTTTTTATTTATAATGACTTTATCTTTTCTGATTCTTGAAGAGAAAGTTCGATATCTTTCAATTCTAACTTAGCTATCAATTCTTCTAATTCCTCACCATCTAAAGATTCTATATATGCTTGTGTGGTTTCTAACTGCTGTATAGTTTCTTGATATACACGATTACCATGAATAGAAACACTAGTTCCTGCCGAAGTAGTCACACTACCTAAAGTCGTTTCTAAAAAATTGTTATCTCTATCTCCTGAATTTATTACCCTAGTTCCTAAACCGCTGGTTTCTGTAGCTGATAAAGTAGTAGATGTAGGAAGGAAACTACCAGATGATTCTAAAGTACCCAATCCATTCAATGAAAAAAGTGAATTAGTAGATTCTGCAATTAAATTTTCACAAAATAAGCTAGTAAATTTAAACATTTTTACGACCTCCTATTCGTTTTTCCTGTTCCTGTTTAGTGTGCAATTCTTGCAAATAAGAATACTGTTCTTTCACATATTCTAATAATTGTACTGCTTGCTCACGAGTTGTAATATTATTGACTATCTCATCAATACTTGGTATCTGAATTTGTGAATTTATAGCTTGCGAAACAGGAACTATTCCTTCCTGCAAATTCTTTAAATTAGATTCTAATTTTTTATCCTCTAATCTTTTCAGACAACTATACATTCTTTTATTTTGAAAACGGCATAAATTATAATTTTGAAGATTAACACATTCAAAATTAATCACCAAACTTAAGACTTGTGCCAAAGCGCAAATACCACTAAATACCGGAAATGGATTTCCTAACATAAATGTAGTTATTCCAATTATTACTATAATTATAATATTCTTTTTCATACCTCTTTGATGAATCTTTTTATTCATCTCTAAATATTTTATAAATCTAGTTGGATAATTAGGATCATAATGGTAATTTCTATTTTGCTTATAAACCAATTCCTTACGAAAAACTAATTTTTGTTTCTGATATTCACGCAATAATGTTTTTTCATCCACTATATGCTGTTTTCTAATTCTTCTTAAAAACTGCTTATCACACTGTTTTTCATAATATACTTTAATATTAGGAAAAAATTTTTGAATTATTTGATATTTTAATTTTTCTAAGATAAAAACGACTTTTTGAAATTGTTCTGCACCTAACAAAGTGTATATTTTTAATTTTGTTTTTCCATCCATAAAACCCCTCTTTTTCTTGAACAAGGCATATTATATCACCCCCCACTTCGTCAAGCATCTTAAGAGAAAATCAAGTTATTATATATATTTACAAAAAAAGAAGAAATAGCATTATTCACTATTTCTTCTCTGTCTTCATCTATTTTTATCCGTTTTATGAATTCAACTTTTCTCTAATGAGACTAGATATCATTCCCATGTCAGCTCTTCCTTTAACTCTAGGGGTTACTATTCCCATTATTTTGCCCATATCTTTCATTCCAGATGGATTTACTTCTGTGAATGCTTGCTCAATAATTTCTAGAATTTCTTCTTGTGTTAGTTGCTCTGGTAAATATTTGTTTAAAATTTCTATCTCTACTCTTGTTTTATCTATTAAGTCTTGACGATTTCCCTTTTCGAATTCTTTAATAGATTCATTTCTAGTTTTAATTTCTTTAGATACTACCTCAATTAGTAATTCATCATTAATTTCTTTTTTATGGTCAATACTCTGCAATTTCATTGCTCCTTTTATACCACGAAGAGTAGCCAAACGAACGCTATCTTTTGCCTTCATAGCTTCAATGATATCTTGATCTAATTCTTTTACGAAATCCATTTTTTTCTCTCCTTTTTTATAGAAAAAGACTAATACCACGATTAGTCTCTATTCCTATTTGCTTTATTACGCTTACGAGTATTTTTGATACCCTCTTTTTTAGCATTTCTTCTTCTTACTCCTGGTTTATCATAACCTTCTCTTTTCTTGCATTCAGAAGGGACTCCATCTCTAGCTACTTTTTGCTTAAATTTCTTTAATGCAAACTCAAGATTTCCATTTTTAACCGCTACCTGTGTCATATTTTCCCCTCCTTCCGCTCTTACTAAATTAGATTATAGCGCACCTTTCGAGTTTTTTCAACACATTTTTTATCGGTTTTTCTTTTTTTATTTATGTTTTAATCAAAAAAAGAAATTGGCAAACCAATTTCTTAATATACAACAATATGATATAGGAATCTTATAAAAGTTCCCAAATAAATGCCTAATTGAAATAAAGTGCTTAATAGTAAGTTTAAAACAGTTAAACCAAAAGGCAAACATAAAAACAATGTGATTGTTTTAACTATTTTCTTATGTTCTAAAAAAACATTTTTCCATTTTGTTATAGTTGACATATATTATTGTTTCCAATTCTTCTAATAGAACTACCCAAACTTTGCCCTAAAGAATAAATAAATTTTGCTGTACTTAAAAAAGCATTAACAATTGTTCCTGTAAGATTAAATCCACCAACTATCCATAATAAGTCTTGTTGATTATAAATTCTTTCCATATGTTCTCCTTTCTAATTACATTTTAAAGGTCTAGCAATTCCATCTAAAACACCTACAATGAATACAACCGCTGAAACTATCCCAGCAATTCCCCAAAAACCAATCCCACCATTGATGGTTTCTAATTCTTTTTCTCCTAATTTCTTCATCCAATACCTCCTTTTATAAATTCAATTAACATTTGAAATATAGTTTTATTACTTTTTAAAAAGTAACAATCGGTTGCAATAGCATCTGTTTTGTAGTTATAGGGGTTAATATAAATTACTTGGTAAATATTACCATCGATATTTGAATAATCAGAGCTAATACTTTCGATTTGGTATTCATATCTTTCATTTTGAATATAAAGATAGGAATTTGCTTCTATATCTGGTATTTTTTTACTATCTACCATGAATAAAAAGCGATCATCTTCTTTTATTAAAATATATTTCTCATATGTTTGAAAATTGAACTTACACAATACTATAAATATCACTATTATGAATACAATAAGAAATATCATTCGTCCCCAACCTATTCGAATTTCTTTCTCTATCAATTGATAGTCCTGAATTGTCCAATTATTCTTCATAACTTACTCCCCTATCAATACGATACTTTTTTTGAAATAAATCTTGGTTATGGAATCGATGTGAAATCACAATAAATGTCTTATCTTTGTAAAAATAAAGTAAATTTTTCAAAATTTGTCTCTCTGTTTTAATATCTACTTCATTTAAAGATTCATCTAATATATAAATCTGTGCATCTTTTAACAGTGCCCTTGCTAATATAATTCTCTGTCTTTGGCCACCACTAAGGTTAAAGCCATCTTCTTCTAACAACTGATCATAAGCCAAAATATCATTATTTGCGAATTCATCAATCATACAACATCGAGCAATGTTCAAAAAATCATTATAATCTACTTGCTTGTCCAGTACGATGTTTTGATATATAGAATCTGTAAACAAAGTTTCCTGTTGAGAAATGTAACAAATTTCTTTTCTAATACAATTTAATGAATAATGAGAAATATCATTTCCATCGTAAAAAAGCATTCTATTTTTAATTTCTAACTGCTTTGCCAAAATCTTTGCTAAAGTGCTTTTTCCACTACCACTTTTTCCATATATTAAAACCTTATCGCCAGGATTAATCTTTAAATTAATATCCCTAAGAAAAAGATCTTTTCCATTATAGGAGTATTTTAAATGACAACTTTCTATTTTACCTAACAGTTTTCTATTTATTTTCATATGATCCAACTTTAAATTTTCTGTTTCCACTTCATAAAGTTCTCGAATTCTAGCAAAAGAAATTTTAGCTTCTTTCCAAGATAAATCTAAATCTATGATATTTTTAATTGGATCTAGTAAATAACTCATCAAAGTAATAAAAGTAATTAAAACAGAGATATCGATTTCTTTATGTAATACTAAAAAACTTCCAAAAATCATAATAAAGAAGATTCCGAATTGATCAATCAAATTTTTAAAAAACTGTTCTAAAATAAATAGATAGTTATAAGAAAGACTATTTTGATTATACTTACAATATTTTAATAAAAAGTTTCTTTCCGTAAATTCTTGAATGTTTTGATTTTTAATGGTTTCTATACCGCCAATTGTTTCTACTAAAAAAGAATTTAGTTGTGCAGCTTTTTCTTTGCTTTTAAAAATTCTTTTTTCTAACAATGGTCTAAATAAAAACATTATCAATACGAGCAAAACAATACTAATAACCAGTAGCAAAGTTAATTTCATATTCAAGTAGAATAAAGTCCAAAATGTAAAAAGTGCTAATACAACATCCATGAATACAGTAACTAATAATTTGCTGATGACATTTCTAATGCTAGATAAATCTTCCATCCTAGCTATGATTTCTCCAGTAGTCCTATTCTTATAATAGAGATATGGGAGAGATAAAATATGATGATATACATTGACAAACAAAGACTTATCCAATTGATGATTGATATGATTGATTAGAACATTACGATAATAATTACTACTTTCTTTTATAAAAATAATATTTGCAAAAATCAAAGCAATTGGTAATAAGTTGCTAATCGTTTGATAGGAAATCACATACTCCATTAATATCTTAAATTGAAAAGAAAATAATATATTAAAAATAGTAAAGATGAAAGACAGAAAGAATAAAAAAAGTAACTTTTTTCGTTTAGAAACGATAAACTCTAATAAAAAACTTTTCAATATCTTGTTTTGCTTTACATACATAATTTTCTTCTGTGGTTTTAAAAAGATAAATTGTTCAGTTGATATATTTTGAAACTCTTGAAAAGATACCTTTTGTAATCCTTTTTTGGCAGGATCTGCAATCACTAATATCTTCTTGCGAAAGTTAATTTCATAAATCACCACAAAATGTTGGTAACTCTTTTTTATGGTTACATGCGCAATACAAGGTAAAAACTCCTTTTCAATGGATTGAAAATTTCCTCTTACTCCATAACCTGAAAAGCCTAAAATTTTAGCTCCCTCAATTAAAGAATAAGCACTTACACCTTCTTTGGTTGTATTCGTAATATTTCTTAAATACTCCTTTGACACTCCTCCACCATAATATCTCACAAGCATTAATAAACAACATACACCACAATCTTTTAAGTCTAATTGTTTTTCAAATGGATACTTCATAAATTCACCTCCCAATAGTATTATTTAAAAAACTTAGAAAAAGACTTAAAAAAAGTAGCTCAAACTACTTTTTCTTTATAATTAAAACTATTAAAATTAATTTAACGAGTTCATCAAGAATATAATTTAATAACAAAATGTAGAACAATATCATCTTAAATCAGAATAGTATTACCTAGATTTTGTTATTAAACTACACTAATGTTTTCACCCTCAAATTCGCACGAAAAAATGACATTCTCAGGCTGTACTTCAAATGTCATTTTTTATGCCCTTATACTTATATCTCTTTTTTATTTGAGAACTTTATTATAACTATCTAGTTTTACCAGAACGCATATCAACAATTTCATCTATTTGCTTCCATTTCTGATCCATAATAGAATACAAATAAATATATGATTTCTTTTTTGTCTTCTGTTCGATATACTTTTGATACCCTTTTAACTGTTCTAAATATTCTAAATCTTCAATATATTTTAGCTTATAATCAATAATATCTATATGTGTCTCATATTCTAGCATTAAATCAATAATCCCATGTTTTTCTTGATGGCTATCATCTATCATATAAAATTCATATTCTTTTAGAACATTGGCCTCTTGAATATTAGATAAAAAAGGTTGTTCCAAAAAAGAAAGAATCAATTTCTTTTCAAATGAAGAAATATCTAGGGACTCTACCTGAGGGTTTTTAAAGTCAATCATTTCCAATAATTCATGAATCCGTATTCCAAAACTCATATTATCTTTTTGTTCTTTAGTTAATAAGCTATGAGTAGATTTAGAAAAATGAGTTTTTTCTACCAAAATTTCTTTATCATGTGAATACTCGGAAACATTAAAAAAAACAGGATCTATTTTCTCAAAAACTTTATCAGTATTCAAAATTTTATAATCTTGAGATAGTGGCACCTGATCTAAAGAAACAGGAAGGATGTAAGGTTCCAGAATTTCATAAATACTCTTTAAAATATCTAGAAAAGAACGATATTGTTCTCTTTCTGAACTACTAACAAAACCATCATTCAAATAACTTTCTTGTTCTTCTAAATTAGCAACCACAATCATCTGTTCCTTACACCTAGTTAGTGCTACATAAAACAAACGTATCTTTTCACTAATTTCTTCTTTCATATATTTCTTTTTTAATAATAATTTATAAAATGTATCTTGATACCCATTTTGAAAACTAGGAATCACAATCCCATACTCTGAATCAAATAAGACTTTTTCTTTTAAATCACTAATATTAAAAGAAAGAGATAATCCACTATAATAACAAATAGGATACTCTAACCCCTTCGACTTATGAATCGTCATAATTTGACAACTATTCTTATCCATAATAGAAACTGGTATTTTAATTGCTTTCCCACTATCTATAATATAATCTAAATAGACAATAAATCGATGATAATCATAACCTAGTTCTTGTAAATTACTAGCTAAATCTAAAAAATACTCTAAAACAGATATTCCCATTTGAACATTACCAAAAGTAATCAACTTTTTAGAAAATTCAAATTCTTCTATAATAATCGAAATAAGATTAGAAAGATTCATAGTAGATATCATATTCACTATTTTTTGAATTTTTTGAATAATCTCTGTTTCAAAATACAATTGCTTTTGAACAATATGAAATATTTCTTGATCGGGATAGGAATATAAATAACTTCTGGCAATGCTCACAAAACAATACTGAAAACGATTTCCAAAATCTTTGGCTTCTAAACACTCTATTAATTTTAAAATATTACGAATTAAATAAACTTCATTCTGATCCATAATATTTTCATCTCGTAAAATAGTTAACGGAATATTCATATACTCAAATATCTTTTTATATAGTGTGAATTTGCTACTTCGATCCATTAGAATAACAAAATCACTATATTGAATATCTCGTAAAACACCTGTATCTTTATCAAACACCTGATATTTTTCTTTTATTTTTTTCTGAATATCAGAAGCAATCGTAAAAGCTTCTATTTCATCTTTGGTATATTTTTTATAAATAGAATCTTTTTCGATTGAATAGTTTAGAATACGAATATTATAGTCTTGCGTCGTAAGGCCTTCTTGAAGATAAGCATGATTGCCAAAAACCATTCGATGACTAGCTTGATAATCTGCTCCACCAAAGTCATCATCCATAATAGCATCAAAAAAAATATTAATATTATCTAACACTTCTTTTCGACTACGGAAATTTTTATTTAAATCTATTTTAATTCCGCCCACTTTTTTAGAATAAAGATCATATTTTTGCTTAAAAATCAAAGGATTTGCATTTCGAAAGCGATAAATAGACTGCTTAATATCCCCAACCATATAAGTATTATGATTCTCAATAAGATGAATAAATTGTTCCTGTAAATCAGAAGTATCTTGATACTCATCAATCATAATTTCCTTAAAATAATTTTTTAATTCCGCACGAATATCGGGATATTGAACTACCAAATCAATGGCTAATTTGGAAATATCTACAAATTCAAAAGCATTCATTTCATTTTTATAATGCCAAATTTGATCCTCTAGCTTTTGTATCAGTTCTATAATAATTTGAATATCATTCTTAGTAGAACAGTAATCCTTGATCATCTCATCTCTATTTTCAAATAAACACATACTAGATAATTCTTCTAAATATTGTTTGATTCTTTCTTTATTTTTCTTTAACTGATTATCACTATTTTTAGGAAGTCTTGGTAATTTAATATCCAAACTACACTTTATATCTTCATAGCATTCTGCATGGAATAAAGGGGCTAGCACTTCTAGAAACTGATAATAGCTATCTCCATCTAAAGCAAGTTCTAAATCTTTTAAAACAGAAGCTATTTCTTGAATTACATTCTTTAAAAGCCTCTCATATTCTATAATTCCTTGATCGATTCTCTTAGGATCAAAATATACTTCTAAATAAGAAGTAAGGTAATCTTTTTTATCATATTTTAAATCCAACTTATCATTAATTGCTAAAATATATTGTTTGATTTCTTTATCATCACGTAGAGAAAAATTAGTAATTAGATTTAAAAAAGCCGGATCTTGTTGTTGATAATACTCATCAAAAAGCTTATCTAGCATTTCTTCTTTAACCAAGGAAATGGCATGTTCATCGATAATAGAAACATTTTCTTTTAAGTTCATTCGATCATGATATTTTTTCACAATCGATAATGCAAACGAATCAAAGGTAGTAATATAGGTTTTATCAATTCGATTGACTTGTTCCGTGAATCCATTCTTAGCTATTTTATCCCGAATACGGATCATCATTTCATAAGCCGCAGCTTTGGTGAAAGTAAGAATTAGAATTTCATCGATATTAACGCCTTCCTGCACTTTTCTTAAGGCTCGTTCTGATAAAACGGCTGTTTTTCCACTACCTGCTCCTGCACTTACTAAAATATTAGTTCCCTCTTGTTCAATCGCCTGCGTTTGTTCAGCTGTCCATTTTGGCATTCTCCTCACCTCCTAGAAAATCTAAATTACGATGTTTTTCTAATTCGATATAATCTTTCTCTGTTTTGTAACAAAGATCACGATAACTACAAAATTCACAACCTACTATATCCTTATCTATTCTTTTAGGATTGATGGAAAATTCTCCATTCAAAATACTTTCTACTGCTTCCTGTATCTTTTTGGATACTAAATAATCCATACTTTCTATCTGTTTTGGATTTAATACCTTGGAATATGCATAAAATCCCTCTTTCTTCTTTTTAAGACCGCTAATTAGTTTACTATCTTCATAAGTAATATCTAATTTTTCTAATAGTTCTTCTTGATCTATAGAATAACCAACCAATTTCAATGCATTTTCCTTCAATTCCTCGATACTTTTACCTGGTACTTTCTTCATTTCTTTATTAATAATCTTTTGTAAATAAAATCCTACTACTTCTACATTAGGAAATAAATTACTCCTTTTAATAAAATATAAATAAATAGGAAGTTGCATTCCAATTCCATAAATAATATTATTTAAATTAGAAGGTAAGTTTCCTGTTTTATAATCAATGATACTCACCAAAGTTTGATCCGGTTCTTTTAAATAGCTAATTTTATCTACAATCCCAACAAAATGAACCGGAAATTTTTGTGTATTTTCTATTGGAACTGTAAATTTTTTCTCATATAGAAATTGATTGAATTGACTATAAGTTTTCTGCTTACGAATAATATCAATATCATACTGTAATTCCTGCTTTAACTTTTCTAATAAGACCATCTGTTTAAGAGAAAATTCATATTTACGGATCTCCTGATCCCACTCTTTATCCAATTCAAAATCATCATCAAAAGATTTAGAAAGAATATAATGAAAAATAGTTCCAATATTTCTATAAAATTCATCGCCAGTTTCTTCCTTTATCTTTAAAATATTACTGATATAATAACGAAAAGCACAACGATAATATTCATCAATAGTCGAATAAGATAAGGTAAAAGGATTCTTGAAACTAGCTATTAACTCTGGATGATCTAATTTCGTAAATTGATTTTTATAAGTTCTATATTCTAAATCCGGATAATTAGAACCTAGCATGTTCATTGTTTTATCTATTATTCCGTATTTATAAAATTGATCATATTGATTCGCAAGAACCATTTGATTATAAAAATGAGAAATTTGAAAAGAAATAGATGGATTTTGAACAACAGAATATCCTTCTTCTGAAATTAAAATACTTGGATTATAAATATCAAAAGCAGTTTTTAATTTGTAAGTAATCATAAAAGAAAATGGTTGGTTCAAATAATTTTTTAAAGTTTTCATGCTATGAATATTCTTTTGATTACTATCCCATAAATCTAGTTCTTGCTTCATGGCATCCGATAAGAATTCTATATCTTTATAAAGATGCGGATAATTTTCTTTATTAAAACCCATTACATAAACATAATCTTGTGAAGAAATTTGATTCCAATCGCATATACTAACACAATTTATTTTAGATGGAGTTGGTAAATTGGTATTCTTTAAGTCATATTCGATCATAGGATAAAGATTTTTTGATTCTTCTTCTAAGTCCACATAATGATTTAAAATAGTTATAATTTGATTCAGTAAATCAGAATCCAATTCATCATGAAGATAGCTTTCTATAATATCAGAAAAACTAAGATTAGCCTTTATCTTATTTAATAAATCTTTTCCTACTTCAATGCTATATAATGAAGTTTTACTTTCTAAATCCAAAGGAATATGACACCAAGAAAAAATCCTTTTCATAGGAAAGAAATACTCATCGCTAGGAGTAATGATTTTAATATTTTGAATAGGAATACCTTGATCCAGCTTTTCCTTTATATGATGACAGACATAAGCAATTTCTTCATCTATATAAGGAAATTCATAAACGGTATGCTTCTGAGGAGTAGTATGAATGCTAACTTTAACATAATTAGGAAAAGAAGAAAATATTTTTTCATAGAAAGGATCTAAAAAATCATATCCATAAAGAATAATATTTGTATGTTTTAAATAGTTATGAAAAGCCGGATGGTGAATAAGTAGTTTTTGTTCCAACAACTCTGTTTTCAACGCTTTTAACTCGTTTAATTTAGGATTTTGATATTCCTTGTCTTCTATAAAATACATAGAATTTAAATATTCTATAATGATTTCGTATTTTAAATGTAATTTTTTCATAAGATAAAGAATGGTTTTCTTATCATAAGAAAACAAATAATTTTCTAGAAAGGTATGCACATCCATTATTTTATAAGAAATAAGTTCTGAAATACTATTTATTTCTGTAATCACATTTTTCTGTAAAGAATGAGGACAAATAATTAAATTATTATCTTTTAAGTATGCTGCTATCATATTATCACCAACTATATAATTTCTGTTTTTATTATATCAAAAGAATAAAAAAAAAACCACAAAGTAGTAAAACAAAAGAACATACCTTAAGTATGTTCTTTTGATTCAGTAATCCATTAACTAACCTTGAACTACAGTAGCATTTGCATATACATTAACTGTTATAGTAAAAGTTTGACCACCTAATGGATAGAATTGTTCACTAGCTACAAATCCTTTAGGAGCACTTTCTAAACTTGCTGTAGCAGCTTGAGTTACTGTATATAAGGTTCTAGCTGTATTATTTACATATGCAATTCTTTCATAATTAGCTTGTTCCCCTGCTTCTAATGCATAATAAGCAGTTGAAGTAATTAATTGATTAGCAGAAATTAAAGTATCAGCATTTAAAGGATCTGTACCTGTAGCAGCTGTTTTTAATACGAACTCATAAGGAGAATAATCTGCTGCACCTGTACCTGATTCATCACCTTTTACCCACATTTTTAATGTGAAATTTTCTGCATAATCTGGTGTATTAGCTGGTACTGTTCCTGCGAAGATAGTTCTTTCTTCTGTACCATCTGGTACTTGTACACTAGTTGGATTTAACTCACTAAACAATTTAACAGTACCATCTTGAACAGTATAGTTAGTTCCACTTTCAGAACCATTAGCTTCCAAATATACTTTTACTTGATCACTAGATAAAGTAGAATCACTTTTCTTTCTAGCTGTTACGGTATAAGGAATGCTCGTATTTCCAGAAACAGTAGATGTAACTTTAAAATTAAATACATTATTATTTCCAGTCAATGCCTTTCCATCGTCATCACTCATTGGTAGAGCATCTGTAATTTGAATTCCATTTCCAGCTCCTTCTAACTCATCATAGTAAAAGGTAATGGTTCCTGTTGAAATAGTATTTTCTGTTGTACCTTCTTTGGCATAACTAAAGAATGCATAGGTTACTCCAGCCGTAATTAATACCAAACTAATTACACCAAGTATTGAAAGTAATAACCCTGTTGACTTTTTGTTCATTTTATATTCCTCCCACATCATATTTAGATATCCTCATATCTTATAACTTATTATAATAGAACCATCCTTTTTTTTCAAGTACCAAAAATCAAAAATTAAATTAGTTAAATAGTTTCAAATAATTTTGTATTTCGTTTTGAAGATAAATATTGTTTTCTGCATCTAGAAAAAAGGCATATCTAAAGATAGAAAAACCAGTATAAGAAGGTAAATTTCTGATCACTTTAATTTGTTTCGCAATAATATCATCATCATGAATCCACTCATCCATACCGCTCCCTGCATAACGATCTGTAGTACCGGACTTATAAATAGAAAGAGCAATCACTAATTTAGTATGATTCTGAATCAACTCTTTCCATTCATTAACCGTTTGAATAAAAGGCATTGTCTCATGTAAAAATCCATAATAAATTTGAGGCATGATATAGTCTACATATCCCTCTTCTTTTAACCATTTTTTGACATCTGCATAATGCATACTATAATTATTTTCAACCTTACCATCCGGAGATACCCCAAATAATACATTGGGGTTTATACTCTTAATTGCTTCGTAAAGACCAGAAATCAATTCATTGATTTTACTTAATCGAAAATCAGTAAGAGAAATGGTATTTTCTACCTCTTGATAATTCTCTAAATCAATTGTCGAATCCGGATAAAAATAATCATCTAATAAAATTCCATCAACATCATAATTAGAAACGATCTCTTTTACACCTTCTATCACCAACTTTTTTACTTCCTCACTAGCTGGATTATAAAAAATCCCTTTATTTTCAATAACTTGAACATGATTGGTAGAAAGCCACTGATAAGCCGGATTATCTTTAGATAAAAAAGCAATATCCGTATCATTAGAAATACGATAAGGATTAACCCAAGCATGTACATCCATTTGATTTTGATGAGCTACTTTAATAACATATTCCAAAATATCAAAATTCAATTTCTTTCCCTGAATACCAGTGATGGTATGAGAAAAAGGAAATATGTCAGACTCATAGACACTATCCGAAAAAGCTCGCACTTGAAAATAAATGCAATTAAAATGAAGATCCTTAGCTGTATGAATCATTCTATCAATTTCTTGTTGAATCGTAGCAGCATCTTTATTTTGGAAATATTTCATGTATTCAATATAAGAAATAAAGACACCTCGTACTTCCGATGAAAATCGATTTGAATTATTGGTTTTTTCTCTAGTTTGTATTATCATAAAGAAAACAAAAAAAGCAGTAATGATCATTACTGCCAAACAGCTAATTTTTTTGATCATAAAATCACCTGCTTTATTATATGTACAAGCTTTATTCTTTATTCAAATCCTTTGGCCTCATAATTACTATAGAGGCATTTGTAAAATCAATATTTTCTAACATCTTATCATATTCTTTTTTATTTAATGAACGAAAAATGTCGACTTTATTAGGAATTATTTTTCCATACTCCATAATGTCTCCCACTACATTTTCTAAAGACATGTTAATATTGTCAATCATAACTACCTCCGAAGAAATCCAAACTTTTTTTAAACGATCTATTTCTTCTTCTGTAACATGAATATCTTCTAATTCTTGTTGAATCTTAGCAATCAATTTCTCTGGAAATTGACTATCGGCTTTGAAAAGAATTAATAAATAATCCCCTACCAATTCCCTTTCCGTATAAAAAGAAGTCATCAATTGTTCTCTTTTTAGTTCTTCACGAAAATAAGAAGATAATCCAAATTTAATAGTTAAGAATAACCCAATATATAAACTAAATAAATACCTATCTTTTACATTTTTTAATGGGATTTTAATACCATATCCCACTTTGGTATTCATAACATGAAATTCTACTTCTACTTTCTTTTCGTTGACTTCTAAAGGTTCTTTTTCTTGGAATACATCAATTTTAAAATTTGTCTTAGCCTGATTTAAAGTTTCATTGTTTTTAATAATATCCATAGCCTCTTCTGTATCAAAATCACCACTGATTACTAAAAACATATTACTTGGCTGATAAAAAGTATAATAAGTATGGTATAAATCCTCTTTCGTAATTTGATAAATAGAGTCAACAGTCCCTGCAATATCTACACGATGATTATCTTTTTGTAAAAGAGCCTTTTTCAACTGTTCTTCAAATTCCCACTCCACTTCATCATCATACTGCTTGATTTCTTCAGCAATAATTCCCTTTTCTTTTTCTACATTTTCATCCGTAAAATAAGGATTGCCAACGAAATCTAACAAGTAGTTTAAGTTTTCTTTAAAAGCTTGATTTCCTTCAAAATAATAACGTGTACATTCAAAATTGGTTGAAGCATTCGAGTAAGTACCGGTCTTGGCAGCAAAAGTAAAAGGATCCATGCCATCTTCCTGTTCAAACATTTTATGCTCTAAAAAATGAGCAATACCATCTGGAACTGTAATTTTATTTTTTTGGTCAATCGGTGTAAAAGTAGTATGAATAGAACCATATTTTGTTAGATAGTGCATAGCATAATTACTTTTGTTTTGATAAGGAATCAAAAATACTTCCAAACCATTTTCTAGTTTCTCATAGTAAACATTTTGATCTAACCCTTTTAATTCAATTGTTTTCACCATTTGGTACCCCCTCTAATAAAAAGACTGTATCTATTTTTACTTTTTTGGCAACTTGAACAATATCTTCTTTTGTTACTTTCATAACCTCTTTCTTTCTTTCTTCAATATCACCTAAATTTAATAAATCTTTAGCCAAATAAGTTTCCATAATAGCATTCTCATTGTCTTCGATTTCTTTTAACAATGATAAATAATTTTCTTTCACAATCTCGATATGTTCTTCTGTAAAGTTTCCTTTTGTCATATCTTTCATTAGTTTTTTCACTAAGCGTAATGTTTTATCAAAATTTTCTCGAGAAATCCCTGCTTTAATAATCATGAGACTATCTAGTTTATTTAAAGAAGAGTAAACATAGTAAGCAAGCGAATGCTTTTCACGAATGATTTGAAAAAATTTGGATTCGCTATTACCGCCTAGAATCATATTATAAATGGTTAATACATAATTTCTTTCAAAATCCGTTAAAGAACCTATTTTACATCCAATAGATAGCTTGGATTGATTGCTGTTTTCTTGTTCTTTGATAATCTTACTTCTAAGTGGTAACTTAGAATGTTCAATCAATTGCATGGATTTCGGTCTTTTAAATGTCGAAAAAGGAAAATATTTACGAATCAAAGATTCCATTTCATCAAAATCAATATTGCCAATTGCGTAAATATCTATCAAACTATTCTTCGTAATCTTATCGTAGTAAGCCACTAAATTTTCTTTGGTTAAGTGATCAAGATCTTCCGGGTAACCAAACTCTCGATAACTATAAGGCATATCTTTATCCATCTCTTCTAGCATACGCACTACACTATAGGTAGTTGGATTTTCTTTAATTGCTTTCATACTAGTTTCGATACTATCATATAGGAACTGAAAAGCTTCCTCAAAAGCAGCCTGTTTTTGAAAATTTGGATGAAAAATAACATCTGCTAAAAAACGAACACTCTCTTCTAACATTCCTTTTTCTGTATACTTTTCATTTAACAAAGACAAGTAAAAATTAATCATATTAAAACGGCCTGAACGATAGGCCTTTGTATATATATTGGTTGCATACAAATCTTGAGCCTTTAATACTAAATCACGTTTTGTTGGATAAGTATCTGTAGAATAAGTTAAAAAAGATGTTAGCATATTACGTAATGTAATTTCATCTTTTTGAATGTCATCTCTTAAACAAATTCTGATGTTTACGGTTTTAAAACGATCTGTTTTAATTAAATGCAAATTGAAGGATGTCATATCTATTTTCTTATATTCCATTTTCTCACCTCTTTTTTAATATAACCAAAATTTTTAAAACTATTTTAAATAGAATCTAATGCGATTTTTATCATAGTATCCAAAGAATTTTGCCTATCCTGACTAGAAACCTCTCTCTCATCGTAAGGACTGTCTACAACGGTTAACAAGCAACTTGCTTTCTTATTCAACTTCTGAGCCATAAAAAATAAACCAAAAGCTTCCATTTCACTAGCAAGTGTGTCTAAATCAGTAGGATATCTTTTCATATATTCAACCATGTCAACATATACATTAAAAACATCACTGGTAATAATCATACCTTTTTTTAAGGGGATATGATTCATAAGAGCTGATTGTTCAATTTGTTGATTTAATGCTTCCGAAGCAGACATTACTTTATCTTCTGTACCATCAAAAACTTGCGCAAATGTACTTAAGCTGTAAGCACTTTCTGCTAAAATAACATCCAATAACTTAATATCTTCTCCATTAGCACCACAAGTACCTATTCTAATAATATTTTCTACATCATAAAAATGAAATAATTCATAAGAATAGATTCCAACACTTGGAATTCCCATTCCTGAAGAAAATACCGTTACTTCTTTCCCTTTATAAGTCCCAGTATAAGCTAATATATTTCTAACAGAATTAACTAATCTATAATTTTCTAAATATTTTTCCGCAATCATTTTAGCTCTTAGCGGATCGCCAGGCATTAAAACAGTTTTAGCAATATCTCCTTTTTTTGCTTCAATATGAGCTGTTGCCATAATATTACCCTCTTTCTAATTTACTATTATATTTTTATTATACCAAAATTTTAGAAATTTTTACCATAAATATTTACTATTTGTTGACAATATTGCTCTTGCTTTCATTTTATACACCACTTTGACAAAAATTATGATAGAATAATAGCTTAACAAGGAGTGATGTTGTATGAAAATCAATTGGGATATCAGTGAAATAAGGAATAATATAGCTGAACTAAAGCACCTACAATCTATAGAAACTTCTTTAGAAAAACAAGAAGCAATCGCTTCGCAAATCCAAGACTATCAAGAGATGTTATGTACAATTTCTTATAAACAATCTAGTGATTCTATTTTGGATACTAAAAAAATGAATTTAGATGAAGTAGCTGACATTTTTTTGAAGATACTTCTTTAAAAAAAGATTGCGTTTTAATAAATTTATTAGTATATAGCTGGCCAATCATTCAATCATTTCATGAAAACGAAAGTGAGCTAACTACCATAATTTGTAATAATCAACAATTAATCCAAAAAACAGAATTCTTTCTAAAAAAATATACTACACCTAATATCTACCAACAATATCTAACTTTCAAGCAACAAAATCCTCATTATCTACAGATCAAGAAAGATAATTAGGATTTAGAATATAGTGGTTTGACATATATAGATTATATTTTAAAGAAAAAATATGTTTTATTGCTTCGTAGCAATACCGTTTATGATTTGATTACTCTTCCACATGAATTATTCCATGTTCTTTTTAATGATTTCGATCATTATTTAACTTTCCATAATCAAATTTATTATAGTCAAGAAGTAGAAGGTAGTTTTGCTGATTTTTTAGCGATCGATTTTTATAAACAGAAACTACCAGAAATCAGTTTAGAAGCAGCAAAGATATATTTATCCAATTATAAAGACAATATTTATTCTTTAATGATTGGTTCTAGTTATCTGCAGTCTATTAATTTAAAAAAACAGTTTCGACTAAATAAAATACTAAATCTTTGGAATGCACCAATTCCAACATCTATTGCTGAAATAAAAAATTATATGTCAGATAGTTGTGGAGAAATTATCAACTATGCTTTATCTTATTTAGCTTCTCTTGATTTGTTTGAAATTTATAAAAAAGATCCTGAATTTGCGTTTTATTTATTAGGAAATATTCGCTATAGCTTAAAAGAAGATAATATTTTAAAAATTTTTAGAAGAAATCATATTACTTTTATGGACGATGATTTCACCAATTTAAAAGCATATGTGAAAAAGATAGAAAGACAATAAGTGCTTCCTATCTTTTTATTCTTCTTCACTATTTTCTAATTTTACCAAAACTTCTCGAGGCTTAGATCCATTCTGAGGACCTATGATTCCTCTTTCTTCTAATAAATCGACAATTCTAGCTGCACGGTTATACCCAAGACGATACTTTCTTTGCAATAAAGAAGCACTTACCTTACCAGTTGTAATCACAAACTCTACTACTTCATTATATAAAGGATCATCATACTCTTCTGGAGCATCTTTTACATCGCTAACACTCATTCCTTCAGACTCATTACTTCCTAAGTTCATAAATCTTTCATCATACTGAGCTTTTTGTTGAGATACCGTATAATCTACAATTTTCTGCAAATCTTCATCAGATACATAAGCACCTTGCACTCTAACCGGAGTAATATCTCCCATAGGAGAAAATAGCATATCTCCTTTTCCAAGTAGTTTTTCAGCTCCGCTTTGATCTAAAATCGTACGAGAGTCAATATTAGAAGAAACAGCAAATGCAATTCGTGAAGGAATATTGGCTTTAATAACTCCTGTAATAACATCAGTAGAAGGTCTTTGTGTTGCGATAATCAAATGAATTCCAGCAGCACGGGCCATTTGCGTAATACGCATAATAGAATCTTCTACTTCTTTGCTTGCTACTAACATTAAATCCGCAAGTTCATCGACAATGACCACAATATAAGGCATATGACTGATTTTGTCTTCCTCTGCTAAAGTTTCATTCTGCTTATCGACCCATTCATTATAAGTAGATATGTTTTTTACTCCTTTATCACTAAATTTATCATAACGATCTTCCATTTCTCGAACAATTCTCTTTAAAGCATCATTGGCTTTTCTAGGATCTGTTACTACCGGAATTAATAAATGTGGAACACCATTATACATACTAAGTTCTACCTTTTTAGGGTCTACTAATACTAATTTTACTTCCGAAGGTTTGGTCCTCATCAATAAGGAAGCAATAATACAGTTAATACAAACGGATTTACCAGATCCTGTTGCACCAGCAACCAATAAATGTGGGGTTTTATCAATCTCACAAAAAATACTATTTCCCATAATATTTTTTCCCAAAGCAACCATTAACTTACTTTTTTCCTTATTAGCAGGAAAACTTTCTAATATTTCTCTTAATCCTACTGGTGTCACCGTATCATTAGCAAGCTCAATTCCTACCGTGCTTTTACCAGGAATAGGTGCCTGAATTCGAACATCTTTCTTAGCAAGAGCTAACGAAATTTCTTTACTTAATCCAGTAATTTTACTCATTTTAGTTCCGGATGATATTTCTAATTCATATTGAGTTACACTAGGTCCGACATTGACTTCTACTACTTTAGCAGTAATACCAAAATCTTTTAAAACCTTCTCTAGTTTTATGATATTAGATTCAATTACATCATTATTACTACCAGCCGCTTTTTTCTTAGTTGGAGTTAGTAAAGATAATGATGGCAATTTATAATGATAATTCGTATTATCATTAATTTTTACCTCTGTATTAGAGCTTGTAGGAATAGGACCAACACTAGTCACATTGTTACTATTCAAACTAACATTATCATTTTTACCAGTATCATCTCTCAAACGGGTAATTTCGTCAATACTATGAATTTTAATCTTATTTTCTTCTTTATCTTCTACCTGCGTCAAAGCATCCTTGATCACGGAAGAATCATTTACAATAACTCCAGTATCTTCCAAAGAACGCTTTTTCTTTTTCTTGCGTTTGAACGGTTTTAAAATCATTGCGAAAATATCCATTCCAGTCATAAAAACAATACCTAAAACAATCAAAACAACCGATACAATATAAGTTCCCTCTACTGCAAACAACTTATAAAACAAAGTGCTAAAAAAAGCGCCAATAATTCCAGCTCCTTTTAGTGTTAAAAGATTCCCATTTAAAATATTAGAAAAATTAGCTAATAAATTATCAATGGTATCTTGAAAAACTACTAGTACATCACTGGTATTTGCTTTCACATATCCAATATGAGCCAGCACAATAAAACCAATTGCCAAAATATAACATCCAATTAATCGCGTTGTAAAAAAATCTGGCCACTCTCTTTTATAAATTAAATAAAAGCCTAATAATAAAGTAATTAACAACAAAATCTGATAACCAGTACCGATTAAAAACATCGCAAAACTAGCACCAATTTGTCCAATAAATCCCAAAGGTTCTGGAACAATACTCAATATACTAGCAATGATGAACACCAAACCTATAATCTCATTCCAATGTTCAAACTTTTTCTTTCCGGTATCTTTTTTCTTTTTCTTTTTTGCCATAGTTAAAACTCCTCTTATGATTCTAAAAACATTATATCACAAAACTAAAATAATGGAAAAAAAATAAAAAAAAGAAGAAATCCTTCTTCTGGTTGTATAATAAATAGTGTTGGTGGTGTAAAAATCACTACACTATTTTTATTTAATAAAAAGACATGTAATCTGATACAATGTAATTGCTTAATAAAACATTGAAAGGTTGTGATTACATGTCT